>WLTJ01000138.1 GCA_009705435.1 Actinomycetota bacterium
GACGATCATGATTCCTTCCAATTGCTCTTCGGTGGTGGATCGCGACGAGATGCCGAATTCAGCGAAGCCGCCGGCAAGTTTCAATCGCTGGTGGCAGACGCCATTGAGCCACTGATCACCGCCGATATTGACACCGAGCACCGCCGCACTTTGGCTCACGCAATAGTCGGACTTGCCGAAGGGGTTTCGCGGCGCCTCATTCGTTTGGGCAACGACTTTGATCCTGAATTAATCGCTCGTCAAGTGAGCGAACTGGCTTGGGCTGGACTTCGCGCTGCCCAACGCCCCGTCTGAAGTGCCTACTTCACTCGCCGCAACACGCGCAGGCTGCCCGTTGTTGACAGATCTTCAAATTTTCCGCTTGCGAGTGCTGGCAAATAAATCTGTTCGTACGGCGGGCGTCCACCATCAGCGGGATCGGGAAACACATCATGAATCGCCAAGGTACCGCCTATTGCAACATGGGGTGTCCAGCCTTCATAATCCCAACGAGCGGGCTCGACACCATGGCCACCATCAATAAACAAGAACGCCAGTGGGGTTGTCCAATGCTTCGCCACAACTGGTGACTGACCAACGACGGCGAGAACATGATTTTCTAAGTCAGCGTGAAACATGGCGTGACGAAAAAATGGAAGGGTGTCCATTTTACCGATGACGGGATCGACTAATGAATCGTCATGCCACTCCCAACCTGGCTGATTTTCTTCAGACCCACGATGATGATCCACCGCGAATAAAACAGTGTCACATTGGCGTGCCGCGTCACCTAACCAAATCGTCGAACGCCCACAATATGACCCGACTTCCAGCATCGGTAAACCAGGTAAAGCGCGAGTAGCAACTATTGCTGCCTCATGCAGCGCGTCACCTTCGTCCATTGGCATAAAGCCATTCGTCACAAGTGCTAACTCACGCAGTTGCGCAGAGATCACCACTTATCCCAATGAATAATCGTTTCAGGGTCTGGACGAGCTGCAGCCTTAAAGTCGGTTCCTTTTGTAAAAGCCAACGGGGACAAACAGGTTTGCTGCACTGTGTCAAACGGAATGCCCAAGATGTCGGCAACTTGCTGTTCCATCATGAGATGCACGGTGGTCCAAGCAGTTCCCAAGCCACGAGCACGCGCAGCCAACATGAAACTCCACATTGCCGGCAAGATATTTGCCATGACCGATGACGCCATCATGCCAAGTCCACCAGCAGCTTCAGTTCGACCACCCATATTGCAGGCGATGACTAACGCTGGAGCATCACCCATGTGGTCACCTAAAAAGTCGGCTGAATCAGCCGAACGCGCTTGTTGCTTATTGGCATCAGCATCGCCCTTATCAATGGAGCGAATATACACACCATCCATCGCTTGGTACTGCGAGAAGCATTCGCGGTACACAGCACCGATGGCTTTGCGCTTGGCCTCATCCTTGACGATGATGAATCGCATTGTCATATTGTTTGAGCCAGACGGTGTTTGCATGGCCATTGCGACACACTCGCGAATCAGTTCATCGGGAACCGGGCGCTCAAAATCGAGGCGCTTACGTACGGCGCGAGTAGTTGATAAAAGTTCATCGGGGTTTAGTGGTAAAAGTGTCACGAAAAGACCTTAGCCAATAATCGGTAACGATTACGCCCTCATGAACCACGGTTTTCATGGCATGATGGAGGTGTGTTTAACGCCCTTGACGATCTCATTTCCCTGCTTGACCTAGAAGTCATTGAAGTCAATATTTTTCGTGGTCGTTCACCCGAAGAAAATCGCCAAAGAGTTTTTGGCGGTCAAGTAGCCGGCCAGGCCCTCGTCGCTGCTTCACGCACGATTGACGATCGTGACCGCCGAGTCCATTCACTCCATGCTTATTTCTTGCGCCCGGGAGACCCAACGACGCCGATTTTGTACGATGTGGACCGAATTCGTGACGGTAAAAGTTTCTCCACCCGCCGAGTTGTAGCGATCCAACATGGACAGGCCATTTTCAACCTGCAAGCAAGTTTTCATGCCCACGAGGATGGTCTCACTCATCAGGTGCCCATGCCCCAAGTCCCAGCTGCCGATACTTTGCCCGATTTCAAGACACGTATGGAACCACATAAGGCGTTGCTCGGCGAGTGGTACGACAGACCTCGACCGATCGACATCCGCTATGTCGAAGGTGACCCGATGTCCCGATCTCGCACCCCGACTGTGAGCCAACAAGTATGGCTGCGGGCCGATGGCACCCTCCCCGACGACCCCACCCTGCATGCCTGCATCGTGACTTATGCCAGCGACATGACGCTCTTAGATACCACCGTGCTGCCACATGGTCTGAACTGGACCGACAGCGGCGTGCAGATGGCCAGCCTTGATCATGCGATGTGGTTTCATCGTCCATTTCGTGCCGATGAATGGTTGCTCTACGACCAAATGACACCAACGACCTCAGGAGCCCGCGGACTGGCGACTGGATCGATCTACACCCATGACGGGCAACTCGCCATCACCGTTGTCCAAGAGGGACTCATTCGACGCGAGCGTTCATGATGAAAATGGCGCACGTTCGCCTCGGCGTGTTGGCAACACTGACCGCTATTTCATTAATTGCTTGTGCCACCGAGAGCGAAGTTCTTGTCAGCACAACCTCAACAATTGCCGTTGCGACAACTCTCGCTGAATCATCAACAACGGTTGCTGCTGAGCCAAGTTTTTCCGCAACTCTTGGCGAGCCAATCACCGACTACGACGATCCTGTTGATATTGCGGTTCGCAACAACGAAATGCTCCAGTCAGACGGGCAGGCATATATTGCTGAACGTTCGGGAAAAATCTTTGAACTTGTAACTGATGGAACAAAAGGTTCGCAAGTACTTAACATCAGCGATCTCACCATTGCCAAAGGCGAACAAGGATTACTCGGTCTGGCCTTTACGCCTGACGGATCTGGCGCTTACGTCAACTACACCAACCTTGCCGGCGACACCGTCATCGCTTCATTCTTGATCGCCGATGACGGGACCTTTGACAAGACGTCGCAAAATATCATCGCCACCATCAAACAGCCGTATCCAAATCACAACGGTGGCGACATCATGATTGATACAGAAGGTGCGTTGTATATCTTCATGGGTGACGGTGGTTTCGCCAACGATCCCGATCGGTACGCATTAGATATCACATCGCCGCTTGGGAAGATTTGGAAATTCTCACCGGTTGATGGTCGTTGGAATAACGGCGAAGCCTGGGCTGTTGGACTGCGTAACCCGTGGCGCGCATCACTCGATCCGGTCACCAACGATTTGTGGATTGCCGATGTTGGACAAGATCACTGGGAAGAAATCAATGTCGTGCCTTTTGATCAGGTCCAGGGCGTTAGTTTTGGCTGGAGTGCTCGCGAAGGTACACACGAATTCAATGCCGACCAAAAAACGCTGCATGAAACCTTCACCGCTGTCGAACCCGTCTACGAATACGAACACGTCGATAACAACTGCTCAATTTCGGGTGGCGTTGTGTATCGCGGCTCGCAGGTCCCGGTCACCGGAACCTGGTACATCTTCTCCGACTATTGCACTGGCAAGGTTCAGGCGCTGTGCATTGACGACCAACGAAAAAACTGTGGTGTCATCGATCTTGGAATTGTTGAAAAATCAGTCGGAATCGTGGCTGATGCTCAGGGTGAAGTATGGGTCTTGTCGCAGAATGGCCTTATTGTGCCGATCATTACGAGCTAAATCAGTAACGATTGAATTAGCGTCGTTGACCCATAAACATGCGCTTCAGTTGATCATAGTTCTCAATGCAATGACCAGCACCTAGGACGACTGCTTCAAGTGGCATATCAGCCATGAGCACAGGAACATGCGTTTCTAGTTCAATGCGCTGAGCCAAACCGCGCAACAAACCACCACCGCCCACAAGATGTATGCCGCGACCCAAAAAATCTTGAGCTAATTCTGCTGGGGCTTTTGCTAAGCAACGCACAACTGATTGCACAATTTGCGTCACCGTATCGTCAATCGCATAGCGAATTTCTTCGGGAGTCAACACCACTGTCTTCGGTAAACCTTGCATCAGATCACGACCATTGACTTCGGCTTGAACTTCGTCGGGAGTGACCGCTGCTGAACCAATCGCAACCTTGATATCTTCGGCTGTTCTTTCGCCAATAGCAATACCGTGTTCACGACGCACATAGTTTTGAATAGCGACGTCAATATCAAAACTGCCGACTCGGACCGCTTCTAAGGCCACGATGCCACCGAGACTGATGACCGCCGTTTCACTCGTCCCGCCACCGATGTCGATGATCATGTTTCCGATCGGTTCATCGATGGGTAATTGGGCGCCAATAGCCGCGGCCATAGGTTGCTCAATCAATTGTGCGTCCGCTGCTCCCGCTCGACGAGCCGCGTCGGTCACGGCGCGCCGTTCAACTTCAGTAATTGCTGAGGGCACACAGATAACAACCTTTGGGCGAGTGAAACGACTGACTCCAACACGCTGTAATAAAAGCCGAATCATGCGCTCGGTGACATCAAAGTCAGTAATAGCGCCACCACGTAGTGGGCGAACGGCCACAATGTAGCCAGGAGTTCGGCCAATCATTTGCCACGCTTCATGACCCGTAGCCAAAACCTCACCAGTTTGGCGATTCATGGCGATCACCGAAGGTTCGTTAAGAACGATGCCTTTGCCTTTCATATAGACCAAGGTGTTGGCGGTGCCGAGATCGATCGCTAAGTCACGTGCCATCGGATGAATCCTCAAGTTCTATTTTTTTCGTTGGTTCCGTTTTAAATTTTCGTGTCTCAGGCGATAAGGCGTCAAGATGCTTATTAAAGTCATCGACGCTGTCGTCACTAATTGGGGTACGACGACTTGTTGCCAAAAATCCAAAGATCACAATACAAATCAAGATCACAATGATCAGGACAACGCGCATCAGATGCCTGACCCTTCAACAGTAGGAACCACAGATACATCAGTCAAAGATGAGGCGCGAGTACCCCAGTCGCTTCCGCCGTCCCATGTTTCATGCTTCCAAATCGGAGCAGTTGATTTGAGAGCATCAATCATAAACCGAGCAGCAGCAAAGGCTTCTGGACGATGAGGTGCCGAAACAACGGCGACCACAGAACTCTCATTCAGGTCAATGCGTCCCACGCGATGCAACAGAGCAACTCGACCCAAAGTAGACCAGCGTTGCCGAGCCTCGGCGGCGATTGCCTTGAAGCGGGGAATCACTTCTTCCTCATAGGCCTCATAATCAAGAAACTGCACGCCTGTACGAATGTCATTTCCTTCCACGGCGTGATCTCTCAC
>WLTJ01000139.1 GCA_009705435.1 Actinomycetota bacterium
GGTATTGCTGCCGCATGGCGAACAGGGTCGGTACTTGACCGTTCTGTCAGCGTTGCGTCGATTGTGGGTATCGGAGCACCCACATATGCCGTCGGCTTATTGTTGCTGTACATTTTTGGTTTGTGGTTGGATATCTTTCCGGTCTACGGAAGTGGTGATGGCGGGTTTGACCGCTGGTGGCATTTGGTTTTACCAGCAATCACATTGGCTAGTGGGCTTGCTGCCATGGTTTTCAAATTGACCAGAACGGCAGTTGTCGCTGAACTCAATCAGGACTACGTAGCGTTTGCCCAAAGTCGTGGTTTGTCGCATCGTCAAATACGATCACTCGTCTTGCGTAACGCCATGATTCCAGTCGCCACAAGTTTGGGATTAGTGTTCGCATTTTTATTCGGCGGGACGATCTTGGTTGAAGTAACTTTTGCCCTTCAGGGCATCGGTTCTCTACTCGCTGGATCAGTCACTTTCAAAGATCTTCCCGTTGTACAAGCCATCACTTTGTTAACAGCAACAGTGATCGCGCTAACCGCTCTGGCTGTTGATGTCTTTTATTACGCCGTTGACCCGCGTGTTCGCAAACGGGGCTTACGATGAGTCGCCGTCCGTTAATACCCATCGTGACGGGAATCCCCTTGGCAATGGTCGCTATCTTTGTCGTTGCCTCGCGATGGATCGTGCCGAATGCGACGCGCCAAGACATCATGACCGGAGTGACGTCTCCCGGAACTACGGGCCATCTTTTTGGTACCGATCAACTCGGTCGTGACATCACACAATTAGCGATTGCCGGCGCCAGTTCTGCGGTGGTCGGACCAGTAGTGATCGCGCTTGGTTCAATGATCATCGGCATCATGCTTGGTACTTTCGCTGGCTACATGGGTGGATGGCTCGATCTGTTGCTTTCGAAGTATGCCGACTTGTTGCTCGCACTTCCCACAACTCTTGTTGCTCTTGTTGTCACTGGACTCATTGACGGCGGATATTGGGTCACTGTTTTAGTGCTCATCATGTTGTTTTCGCCAACAGATATCCGCATGGTGCGCGGCTCTGTTATTGCTCAAACTAGTCGCCCATATATTGAGTCAGCAAAGGTTTTAGGTCTCGGGCGATTACGCATCATGTTCCGTCATATCTTGCCCAACGTGTTACCCGTTGCATTTTCAACGATGTTGCTCAATGTTGCTTTTGCGTTGGTGTCAATGTCAGCGCTTTCGTTCTTGGGACTCGGTGTTGGCCCAGGTGTTCCGGATTGGGGACGTCAACTCAGTGACAGTCGAGATCTTCTTGATCGCAACTGGGGTTCACTTGTCCTCCCCGCTACGTTGATCATCATCACTGCCGCCGCCATCAATCTCTTGGGCGATTGGTTACAAGAGCGCTTTGAAGAACGTTCGGTGCAGCGATGAATCGCGGGCTGTACTTGAGCAACCTGGTAGTCACAGGCCCAAATGGGCTCATTGTGACTCGCATGGATCTACGTCTTGAACCCGGACAAACCGTGGCCTTGGTTGGAGAGTCAGGTTCGGGTAAATCCATGACAGCTAAGGCCATGACTGGCTTGTTGCCGCGAGGAGTCACAGCGACGGGCACTCTTCAACTGGACGATATTGAAGTTGACCTCGCACTTGGACCACAAGTGCTCACTGATTTACGCGGCAAGCAGATCAGTTTGTTGCTGCAAAATCCATTTACAAGTTTGAGTCCCGTACATCGCTGCGGTGAACAAATCACTGCGGCGCTGGCGCCCGATCTGCGGCGATCAAAAGACGAAATCCGGCGGCGTCTAGACGAAGTTGATCTACCTGAACGCGTTGCACGCCAATACCCCTTTGAGCTTTCTGGCGGTATGCGACAACGGGTGGCACTTGCAGCCAGTTTGGCAAGTAACCCACAGATCTTGATCGGTGATGAGCCAACTACCGCGCTTGATGTCACCACACAACGCGAAATGCTTGACCTACTTGAACGCATTCAAGGTGAACGAGATATGGCGCTACTTTTGATCACTCACGATCTCGGAATCGCTCGCGAGCGTGCCAACAGAATTCTCGTGATGTACGCCGGAAGACTCGTTGAGTCGGGCGAGGGTGCCGATGTCTTCACACACGCTCAACACCCATACACCGCAGGCCTACGCGACAGTGATCCACCTCTAAAACATCGCCTTGTCCTATTGCCGGCAATTGCTGGTTCAGTACCGCGTCCATCGGAAGTTGCAGTCGGGTGTGTTTTTGCGCCTCGATGTGATCGTGCCGACGATCGTTGCCGTACTGATACTCCCGAACTCAACGGCACAACTTCACAAGTTGCTTGCTGGAAACCCATCACGAAGGCCGATACGCCTCATCTCATTCAGATTGCGACCGATGTACAAGCGCAAAATACTGGCACTGATCTCGTTGTCGTGAAGGCCGTCAGCAAGAGGTTCTCACCATCTGCTCCACTGGCATTAGACAATGTTGATATCTCCATTCGACTTGGCGAAGCGGTCGGAATTGTCGGCGAGTCAGGATCAGGTAAAACCACCTTGGCCCGATGCCTCATCGGACTCGAAAGTTTTGAGTCAGGGAATATTTCATGGATGATCAATGCGCCAATGGCACAGCGCGCGCAGATTGTGTTTCAGGACCCCACGTCCGCATTGAATCCAGCAATGACAATTGGAGCATCCCTGGCTGAGGCTTTGCGAGTGGGTCAACGCGACAAATCTGAAGTACCCGCACTTTTACAACTCGTTGGTCTCCCTGCCGAATACGCCAGGCGTCGACCACATGGATTATCGGGCGGTGAACAACAGCGTGTTGCGATCGCCCGAGCCATTGCCCCAAAACCAAAACTCTTGATTTGCGATGAGCCAGTTTCGTCTCTTGATGTTTCAGTCCAGGCGCAAATTCTGAATTTAATGAACTCCATCATTAAAGAATTAGGTATCGCCCTGCTTTTTATCACCCATGACTTGGCAGTCGTCCGACAGGTCGTCAGTCGGGTATATGTCATGAACAATGGTCGAGTGGTTGAGTCAGGGACCATGGAGAATGTCTTACTCTCTCCCCAACATGAATACACACGTCAACTCTTCTCATCGGTGGCTGGAAAATGAACTCTGAACTCAACCAAAATATTCAACAGATCCATAGCAGCGATGACGAAGGTACCTTGGTGCGCCGAAATGTCGCGCATAACATGCGAAAAGTTCGTCTTGCGCGTGGCCGAAGTCTGCGAGATGTAGCTGCAGAGACAAACTTCAGTACCGCGCTTTTATCCCAGATTGAACGTGCTGTGGCAAATCCAACAGTGGTCACTCTCACTCGAATCGCTGCCGCACTTGATATCAGCTTCGCTGACCTAACTCGCTCCACTGCAATTGATACTGAGATTATTCGCGCTGATTCGGCTGACTCTGATCAACCACGAGCACGAATGCTTTTTGCCATGATGCAACGGCGGCGGTTTGACATTTCTGAAGGAAAATTGCCGGCCCATCAATCAGGAGTCTTTAGTGATCATGGCCAACAATCAGTTGAGTACGCCTACGTCATCTCTGGATCGGTCACTTTGAGACTCGGCAACGAAACCTATGAACTTGGTGAGCATGATGCCATCCGATTCTCTTCAGAGGTTGCTCATGCGTACAGCACTGGCGATGCTCCCGCCATTCTCTTAACAGTTGTGAGTTACGACGATGAATAATCCTTCAAGCACCGCCCGCCTGCTGGCTAACCGTGCACCAGTGTCAGCCCACCTCAGCGACGACCAACTATCACTGCTCGTTACCACGCTTGAGATTCCGATTGGTGCTCAACACGCTCTCAAGAAATCGTGGTCAATCAATCTCGCAACTGGACAAGAGTCAGAAGTGTCGGACAAAGATCCGATCAGTGAGCAATTCGCAGCCAATGACGAGGGCACCGCCATATCATCGGACAAAAAGTTAGTAGTGGTGATTAAAGGACGCGGTTCGGCTCTGGATGTCACCAACCCATATCGCTGGACACGACCCATTCGATACTTTGACGCCCTGAGCGACCTAGATGATCCTCCTCAGTTGCAACTCATTGACCTTTCAACTCATGAATCGCGATGGCTCACAGACGATGGTTGGCGTTGGTCATTTGTTCGTTGGTCACCGAATGCCGATGCCGTCTTCGCCTGTCGGTCCCTTGATCCACTTGGGCGTGACGGTTATCAATACGCCTACTTGATTGATCTTGAAGGCGATATTCGTGCGCTCCCAATCCCGGGTGGCCGGTCCATTGTCGGAACTTGGCTGGCCGATGGTCGGTTGGCGGTCATTGTCGCCAGTCCTCAAGGAAAACCACCTGGAAGCGAAGCATGCCTGTACATCGTTGATGGTGATGTCGCACGGATTATTGATGTGCCTGACCTTTTCGGTGATGTCTATGGGGATCAACCAGCCGAACTTGCTGACTCTTACGACAACATTCTCTTGGCCCACCCTGACGGTTCGCTGATCATCCGCACTGGATCTCGCGGACGGATGGGAGTTGTTCGCCTCCATCCTGATCAACCAAATTCGCTTGAATCTCTCATCAATGATGACCGCTGTTGTTCTCCAGTGGCGACAACTCAGAGTGAATTGATTTTCACTACGCAATCGTCAACCTCGCCCGTCGAAATTGCGGTCCTTGAGTACACAACGAAAACTCAACGTCTACTAACCCACTTCAATCAGGTTGATGACTCTCCACTGGTGGTGAATCGCTTCACAATTGAGACACCCGACGGCTTCACGCTTGATGCTTGGTTCTTGTCGGCTCACAAAACAACTCAACCTCTTCCAACTGTGAGCATCATTCACGGTGGTCCACACTTTGCTTATGGTGAAGCATTTTCACTTGATGCTCATGCTCTATGTGCGGCAGGTTTCGGTGTTTTGTACACCAACGTTCGAGGTTCGACTGGCTATGGCGATGCGTTCGCCTACGCGGCCCATTCAAATTGGGCAGAGGGACCAGCTGGCGATCAATTGCTCGTCATTGATCAAGCAATCAAACTCGGTTTAGCTGATGAGAAGAAACTTGGCATTGCGGGAAATTCTTACGGCGGATATTTGTCGGCGTGGCTGGCTTCAACTACGTCTCGCTTTCAAGCCGCTGTCATCGAAAACCCTGTTACTGATTTGGTCTCGATGTACGGCACGAGCGATATCGGTGCGACATTCTTTCCGACTCAATTTTCTGGTGCACCCCACGAGCAGATCGAAACGTATTACAGGCAGTCACCAATCATGCA
>WLTJ01000014.1 GCA_009705435.1 Actinomycetota bacterium
ACTAGTGAGGTCGCGAACATCAACTTATTCCAGTTAGCAATGTGGAATAAAGAGATCAAAGGAACAATCTTTGGTTCAATGAACCCGCGGGCTGATATTCCAGCATTGCTAGATATGTACCGCGCAGGTCAACTGAAACTTGATGAACTGGTGACCAATACATACAAGCTTGAAGACATCAACGAAGGTTACGAAGCGATGCGCGACGGCACGAATATTCGTGGCGTTATTGTCAACGCCTGAGTCTTCTTCTGACCCGATTTTTCTGATGACTGAATCACCTCGTAGTACATTGATTACGGCCCTTGAGGGAATCGTCATTGGGCGCCGTCGCGAAGTCGAACTGGTCGTGGCCGCCCTTGATGCTGATCGACACGTACTACTTGAAGGTCCACCAGGAACAGGTAAGAGCACTCTCTTACGCGCTGTGGCTGAAGGTTTGAGCATCGGTTTTGTCTTTGTTGAAGGCAATGCCGAACTCACTCCAGCGCGTTTGGTCGGTCATTTTGATCCCGCCCGGGTGCTCTCTGATGGCTATGACCCCGACGTTTTTGTAGACGGTCCCCTGATAACTGCGATGCGCGATGGAGCATTGCTGTATGTCGAAGAAATCAACCGTATCCCGGAAGAAACATTGAATGTTTTGATCACTGTGATGAGCGAAGGTGAATTGAATGTGCCGCGTTATGGTCGGGTCCCAGCCTCAACTGGTTTTCGCTTAGTTGCTGCAATGAATCCGTTTGATGCGGTGGGAACTGCGCGCATCTCTGGAGCGATTTACGATCGTGTGTGTCGCGTGTCTGTGGGTTATCAGTCAGCTGAAGTTGAACAGCAGATTGCCTCTCGTGGAGTCCAAGGATTACCAGCAGGTTGGCTTGACAAGGTTGTTGAACTTGTGAGGCGAACGCGTCACCATGGTGAATTACGTGTTGGTTCATCAGTGCGTGGAGCAATTGACATGGCCGCCGTCGCAGTGTCTTTGGCGTCCGTGCGATCGTCCAAGGTCACTGACCCTGCGGTGGGACTTGATGCTGCATTGGTGGCATTGTCGGGACGGGTACGAGTGCGTGAGGGCAGTGCGCGCACCTCTGAAGAGATCATCAGTGAATTGTGGAATGAGGTGTTTGCTCCAACATCGCCGGGCGAAGCGGGAAAAGTGAACGCCCCGACGGGGGCGACCCCTTAGCCAAAGAGGGTGCCGCCGCTGATGATGCGGTGAGTGAAGCGTCAAAGAAAACTTTGTCGCGACGCGAGTTATCGCGTAATCCGCAATTTGAACAGGTCTCTCCAGAAGTTGGTGAACTTGATGAGTCAGCAGTGGACGAAGCCCTTGAAGAAGATCCCGACGCGATGTTGGCGCTATTGGCTGATCTCACTGGCGCCACAGATCAGAAGTTGCGAGAGTTAGCGAAGCGTTTGGCAGGTCGCTTATTTTTGGACGTCTCACGGCGAGGACCAGTGACACCGCGTGGTATTGGCAAGATTGTCACTCGCCCTTATAGCCCAGATGCCGGTGACATTGACCTTGATGCCTCAATGAACACCATTCTCGAAGCCCACGCGGCACATCAGGCCATTGATCCAGAAGGTCTCAAGGTGCGCAGTTGGGCACGACCTGGAACGGCAATTTCTTTGTTGGTGGATCGCAGTGGCTCAATGGGAGGAAAACCTTTGGCTACGAGTGCCATGGCGGCGGCGGCGGTTGCTTGGCGCAGTCCGTCTGATTACAGCGTGATCGCTTTTGGCAAAGATGTTGTCGTCGCCAAAGGCCAAACATCGATGAAGTCCAGCGAAGAGGTGATCAACGATGTCTTGGCATTACGCGGTTTTGGTACCACCGATCTTGCTGGAGCGTTACGCGGTGCTGGAGAACAGTTATCGCGCACGCGAGCAGGTCGGCGAATCACGGTGATCCTCAGTGATTGTCGCGCCACGGTCGCCGGTGATGTGCAGGCGGCAGCGCGGGCCTTAGATGAAGTGGTCATTCTTGCACCATGTGGTGATGATGCAGAGGCTCAAGTCTTGGCATGGCAAGTCGGCGCGCGCATCGCCTGCATTGACGGACCCAGTGATATTCCTGCAGCCTTACAAGCAGTTCTTGGGGATTAGCGGCAAGAAGGATCGTCGGGCGGGAGAACGCCGACGCTGTTTGACTCGACATAGACAGGCGGCAACGTCGTGGTCACTGCAGGCTTGATAGTTGTTTGAGTGTTAGACGGGGCTGTCGTTGCCGGCGGTTTTGTAGTCGTTGGTGCAAAGATTTGATCGGGGGCGTCAACCAAACGTGCTCGCCCTTGAAAAACAGCGAGAACCGCTTTCATATTTTCTCCGTTAAGAGCGGGCTCGATCACTGCTTGACCAGCGATCAATGTGCCCTTGCCTTCAATTTGATATGTCTGCATCGTTGAAGGATCAAGATTCTTCATCCCCGTCGCAATATCAAGAATTTTGCCGACAGTGAGACCACTATCGGTAATGACATATTGCAGACCTGCGTCAACAAGATTTTTGGCAATTCTTGGATTGCCGACAGATTTATCAAGCGCTTTCTGGATAGCTCTGCGTAAAAAGTCCTGCTGGCGTGAAATTCGACCACGGTCGGCTGCTGGATCTTCTGACCAAGTTTTTGTACTTGCTTTGTAGTAGTAGAAATGGCGTGACCGAACGTATGCCAAACCTTCTTCGCCGCCGAAGGTGTGGCATCCCGCAGTTTCAATGAGTAGCTTCGATTTTTTATCTCTGACTGGTGTGGCAAAGGGAACCCGTACGCCACCGATTGCATCGACAATTTCCTTAAATGCGCAGAAGTCAACATTGATGTAGTGATCAACCACCAAGCCGAAGTTGTCGAAGATAGTCAAAATCAGTTCATTGGGATCATCGCGGTTGAATGCGCTATTGATTCGGCTCTTCGTTGTTCGGCCCCCAATGCGCACCCACAGGTCGCGCGGGAACGAAAGAATGGCAGCGGCATTAGTCGTCGGATCCAAACGCAGAATCATGATCGTGTCCGAGCGCTCGCCGATACCGCTACGGTCGCCGAAGGCATCTGCGTAGGGAGAATTTGGATCTACGCAAGCCCCATTGTCGCTACCAGTGATCAAGATATTCTTTGCCGTGAGATCCACCGGCATCAAGGAATTATCGATCACTGGAAGTCCCGTTGTTGGGTCAAGTGGCTCGCCGACGGTAGGTAACGTCAGGGTTGGGATTCCCTCGGAGCCAAAGATGTCCACAACTTTGCGATCGTTAGCTTTCTCGTTGCTGTAATAGATCCCGATCGCAGTACCAAAGCAGGCAAATATCACAAAGATATTCATCGTCAGAACGAGGCGCTGAGACAAAGTCCGCCTCCGCTTTTTTAGACTCGGCAGAAAAGTCCCAGGGTCAGGCGCCGAATTTTCGGATTCAGCGTTGGGCTGATCAGCATCAGGTTCAAGCGAGTCCGTCACAGGCTCTCCAAACTACCTGTGCGATGGGCTGTATGGGCTTCAGTTCCCTGAGTCGGGTGGCGCCAAGGTTGCGCTCACCGAGGTTTCGCCTGCGGCAACAATGGTGACCCAGTGAGCCACGCTGCCAGCCTCGCCGAGGTCTAAACGACCCAATTCAAAGGCTGCCAGCACCTCAGCGTTGGCAGTCACAACGGCCTCCGTCACGACGGCTTTCTGGGATGTCTTAGCGTCCGTCTTTGAGCGACGAATTTGGCTCAGGATCTCGCCAATGGGCTCAAGAATGGTGCTATCGCCGATTGCGCCCAGTTCGCTGACCGCAGGCCATGCAGCGGTGTGCACGGAGCCATTTTGCCACCAACGCCAGACGGTATCCGTGGTGAAAGGCATAAATGGGGCGAGGAGGCGCTGTAGAGCCGACAGTGCCAAGCGCAGAGCGCTGAGGGCAGAACCTGCGGCCTCGGGTCCTTGGCTGTCGTAGGCGCGTCCCTTGACTAATTCGACGTAGTCATCACAGAACCACCAGAACATCGATTCAGTGCGCTCAAGGGCGCGGGCGTAGTCGTACTGCTCGAAGGCCGTCGTGGCTTCGTTGATGGTTTGCGCGACGCGGGCCAACATTGCCAAATCGATCGCCGTTGTGGGTCTGGCATCGACGGCTGGTTCGGGAAATGAGAGGACGAACTTGGTGGCATTGAGAAGTTTGGTAGCCAACTTTTTGCCGACCTTCATCTGATCTTCACTGAATGCAGTATCAATGCCAGGGCGTGCCGATGCTGCCCAATAACGCACTGCATCAGAACCAAATTTCTCAAAAAGATCAAGTGGGGTCACGACATTGCCCTTGGACTTGGACATCTTTTTACGATCTGGATCAAGGATCCAACCCGATAGGGCGGCGTTCTTCCAGGGTAATGAATCGTGTTCGAAATGTGATCTCACAACGGTGCTGAAGAGCCACGTGCGAATGATGTCATGAGCTTGTGGACGTAAATCCATCGGGAAAATTCGCGCGAATAAATCTGCATCGTCTTCCCACTTTCCAGCAATTTGGGGTGACAATGACGAAGTCGCCCAAGTATCCATGACATCTGGATCACCAATAAAACCGTGGGGTTGGTGGCGTTGATCAGCACTGTAACCGGGAGGCACATCGGTTGATGGATCAATCGGTAACGCATCGTGTGAGGGCGTGATGGGCGAATCGTGAATCGCCTCACCATTTTCGTCAAGGCGGTACCACACTGGCACAGGTACGCCAAAATAACGCTGGCGACTGATCAGCCAATCACCATTTAATCCTTCAACCCAATTTGAATAGCGATGACGCATGTGATCGGGATGCCATGCCAAATGATTTCCACGATCAACGAATGCATGACGAAGATCCGCATCGCGTCCACCGTTGCGGATGTACCACTGGCGACTGGTCACGATTTCAAGTGGTCGATCACCCTTTTCAAAAAACTTCACAGGGTGCATGATGGCTCGTGGCTCACCGAGCATCGCTCCCGATTCACGTAGCGCCTCAACGACTTTTGTCTGGGCTTGGTTGATGAATAACCCGGCGATTTGCTCGTAAGCGGCAATCCCTTCTGCGCTATCGAGACCAAGTGGTGGTGTGTTGATGATTCGACCATCGCGGCCAATGATGGCGCGTGTCGGCAGATTAAGTTCACGCCACCAAATCACGTCGGTGAGATCGCCGAACGTACAAATCATCGCAATGCCTGTGCCTTTATCAATTTGCGCTAACGGATGCGCCAAAACGGGAACCTCAACGCCATACAACGGTGTGCGCACAGTTGTACTGAATAAAGGTTGGTAACGCGGGTCATCGGGATGCGCCACGAGGGCAACACATGCAGCAAGTAGCACTGGTCGCGTGGTGTCAATGACAACGTCTCCAGATCCATCGCTGCGAGCGAAGGAAACTTGATGATACGCACCAGGACGTTCGCGATCTTCAAGTTCTGCTTGAGCAACGGCAGTCTTAAAATCCACATCCCAGAGTGTTGGGGCTTCTTGGGTGTATGCCTCACCGCGTTCTAAGTTGCCTAAAAAGGCACGCTGACTAACGCGGCGACTGCGGTCTTCAATGGTGGTGTAGAGATAATCCCAATCCACAGATAATCCGAGACGACGAAACAAATCCTCAAAAACTTTTTCATCTTCGTGAGTAAGTTCTTCGCATAACTTGATGAAGTTTGGACGCGAGATGGAGACCGGTTGATGATCCTTGGGCGGGTCACCACGAAATGGAGGCTGAAAGTCGGGCTGATAGGCGACATGAGGGTCGCACCGTACGCCGAAGTAATTCTGCACCCGCCGTTCGGTGGGCAGGCCATTGTCATCCCAACCCATAGGGTAAAAAACTGCTTTGCCAGTCATGCGTTGGTAGCGCGCAATCGTGTCGGTATGGGTGTATGAAAAGACATGACCCATGTGCAACGAACCGCTCACTGTGGGCGGGGGAGTATCGATTGAATAGACGCGTTCGCGGGGAGCTGTGCGGTCAAAGGCATAAGTGCCTTCGTCCTGCCAGATCTGAGCCAATGCCGACTCAATGCCTTCAAGAGAGGGCTTGTCGGGAATGTTCGTCGGATGAGAGTCCGAATTAGTCACTGCCATGGGTTGCAGGTTATAGGTGACATGGCAATGGGGGCGTAGGCTCGGAGTGCATGTTCAGGCTGTTTGATACCGCAACCTCTCAAGTTCGCCCTTTGGCTTTGCGGGAGCCTGGCAAGGTGGGGATTTACCTCTGCGGTCCCACGGTGTACGGCCCTCCCCATCTCGGACATGGTCGAGCGACCTTGGTTTATGACATTTTGCGTCGTTACCTGCAGTGGACTGGCCTTGAGGTGCGTTTGGTCTCAAATATCACCGATATTGACGACAAAATTATTGAGCGCGCCAAAAATGAGGGTCGAGATTGGCAAGAAATCACTCACAAGTGCGAAGACATGTGGTTTGCGGCCATGGGAAAACTGAATGTTCTGCGCCCTACGGATGTTCCGCACGCCACTGATTATGTTCAATCAATGGTCGCCATGATTGGCGAACTGGTTGAGCGTGATGGGGCCTATGTCACCGCTGATGGGGTTTATCTTGATGTTCATCAAGTTTCTGATTACGGTTTATTGGCGCATCAAAATCTGGATGAGATGTTGTCCGGCGGAGGGGATCGAGAAGTCTTCGGTGCCGGCAACAAAAAGAATGCTGCCGACTTTGCTTTATGGAAATTTAGTAAGCCCGGTGAACCAGCGTGGGATTCGCCGTGGGGTGCGGGTCGTCCAGGTTGGCACAGCGAATGTGTGGTCATGAGTTTGGATCTTTTAGGTGAGGGATTTGATTTGCATTGCGGTGGCATGGACCTCAAGTTTCCACATCACGAAAACGAGCGCGCGCAAGCTGTTGCGCTCGGAAAAACTTTCGCCAAGCACTGGATGCACAATGGCTTCGTCGTTGATACCGAGGGCGAAAAGATGTCGAAAAGCCTTGGAAATGTAGCGAATCTTCTTGATCTCGTGGAGCATTACGACCCGCGCGCCTATCGTTTGGTACTTTTGCAAACTCATTATCGTGGCCCAGTGCGCATCAGCCAGGACAATATTGATGCTTCAGTCAATGCACTGTCTGGCCTTGACTCGTTCGCTGCACGCACCGTTTCTGTTTCTTCAGGTGCTTCACCCGATGGCGATGTGATGCTTAAGTTCCGCGACTTCATGGACAACGATCTGGATACACCTTCAGCAGTTGCGTTGTTGTTCGAAACAGTTCGTGCGGCTAACACAGCATTGGATGCTGATGATTCACGTGCTGCGCAATTGTCTGCAGCTGTGCATGAGATATGTCAAGCCTTCGGACTTGAGCTGAAGCAGGCCGTCGTAGTGCCACAAGATATTGCGACGAAGGCTGCGGCACTTGATGCGGCGCGTTCAGCAAAAGATTTCGCTACTGCTGATGTACTGCGGGGCGAACTGATGGCAGCAGGGTGGATTGTCGAAACCAATAAGGCTGGTACCACCGTTCGTCGCTGACGGCTGGTGGATCATTGTGATGAAGAAGGTGTTTACCCGCTCAGAAAAAACTGCCAAGGCTCCGCTCCCGCAAGGCTTCGCAACTATTTGGGTGACGGTGGCCCTTGACTTAGTGGGTTTTGGAATCGTTGTTCCTATTTTGGGCCGATATGCCGAGCGTTTCGGTGCCAGCGGTCTCGAGGTTGGATTGCTCTTCGCCTCATTTTCCCTTGCGCAGTTGGTGTGTGCTCCACTTCTTGGGCGTCTCTCCGATCGCATCGGTCGCAAACCGGTGATCATGATTTCATTACTAGGAACTGCGGTGGGATCGTTTGTCACTGGTGCTGCTGGGGCATTGTGGGTTCTTTTTCTTGGCCGTATTTTGGACGGAGCATCGGGGGCCAGTGTGGCCGTGGCCCAAGGTGCAGTGACCGACCTTGCTCCGCCCAGTGAACGTCCGCGACTGTTGGGGCTTTTGGGTGCAGCCTTCGGCGTTGGATTTGTGGTGGGTCCGGCTCTCGGTGGCTTGGCATCTTTAGGTGGCGAGCATCTTCCATTCTTCGTGGCAGGAACGGTGGCATTGATCAACGCCGGCGTGGCTTGGTTCCGCTTGCCTGAGACTCGTCCTGCGCGAGTTCGTGACGAAGCTCGCATGCACAGCAGTCAAGGGACCAGCGCCAAAATTCGCCTGTGGGGTTTAGCGCTGACTGGTTTCACAGCCATCGTCGCATTCAGTGGATTCGAAGCCACTTTCTCGCTTCTTGCCGGAAATCGTTTCAATCTGACCGAGGGTGGCATCGCAGCGATTTTTGTTGGTATCGGTGTAGTCCTTGTTGTGGTGCAAGGCATTCTGATTGCACCGATCAACGCCAAGCTCGGGACTCAGCGTTCGTTGCAGATTGGTCTAGTTCTCAACAGCGCCGGTCTGATCATTCTGGCTTTTGCTGAATCTTGGTCAATTTTGATTATTGCTTTGTCCTTCTTGACAGTTGGACAAGGTTTAGTCGCGCCCAACTTGTCAACTCTTGTCTCGGGTCGCGTACCCGATCATCGTCGTGGCGAAGCGCTTGGTTTTCAACAAGGAGTCAACGCCATCGGCCGCGTCAGTGGTCCAGCCTTGGCGGGTATTTTGTATGACCATGTGTCAATCGGTTCGCCTTATCTCGTGGGTGGGGCGCTGTGCGCTTTAGCCTTGCTCTTTGCGGTTGGGGTCGGAGAACAAGAATCATTCTGAACGACACGAGGTCGTCGAATGAGTCATTCGTGTGTTGTGAACCTGCACTTGCGGGCCATCTCAGTGATAGTCGTGGCGGTGGCTTTTTGGGTGACTTCTCACCCTCATGGTTTCCCCATTCCACGATGGTCCAGTCGCACGCGTGGTACCCGTGGTGCGAGTAAACGCTCAAAACGGTTAATCGGCTTCGAGACCGACAAGTCGTTGAGCGGTTCGAATCATTCCCTGATGAAAATCTGGATTGAGCCGCGCTATGCCAGCGCAGTATTTACTCACGGAGACTCTTCGCGCTCCGCATCTCACGAGTAGCCGATTGGTGGGACTATGCGGAAACTGGTTCTTCAACTCAATGATGGTGGCTCCGGCAATCAAAGGAGAGTTATTTTGGTTGCTCATCACTATCTCCTGATCAATCGTCAGACGTTCGCCCCGCTCAGGATTTACTAATGTGCTCCTCAGATAATTTAGATGCAAAGTCGCATGGAGCGAATGCTGATCGATCCCAGTGATTAACTGACCAAGCCAGTCTTGCTCTTGCGGCGAAATTTGATCTTGCTGGTCTGCGGGTCTCGGCCTTCGAAACTTCTTCGTCTCACCACGCCCAGTCTTTTGTTTGACTTCCAGAAAACTGGAGTCATCAGAATAGGTTCTCACTCGAATTTTGTATCTATGACGACGGCCTTTGACATGGTCGCGATACGAGGTGAGATTGTCATCATCAAAGTAGGTTGTTTTGTACAGAAAAGCTTGAGAGTCATTCATTGAAAGAACAAGCCAACTTCGCTGAAGTTCTGCAGCTAAATGATGAAGGCGTGACTGATGAATGACGTACTTACTCTCGTATCGTCTTTGAAGACTGGCGATTTCATCAACAACCTCAAGGTTCGTCAGCGAAAAATGCTGAAAAAGATTGTCAGGCATCTCGTAAAATCACTTGGGGGAGCGGAAAAGAACATCAATGACCATAATGTCCCGGACAACATCAATTGAACGGATATTCACTGATTGAACTCGCCTAGAAAAAGTCTTCTCCAGATGACTAATAAGATCAGATTCATCATTGATCACAACGTCTAGTTCAATTTTGATGCGTTGATAGCGCGATTTGCCTCCTAGAGAGACAATGTCGATAAAAAACATGGTCACCACAAGCAAGCTCGCAAAAATGATCTTGATTTGGAATCCCATTCCGGGCATACCGGCCATGAGTCCAAGCACTAGTGCAACCATGGTGAAGCCAATTTCGATTTGCCCCGATTCTTCGGAACGCAATCGCACAACGCTTAACACCGCAAACAAACCGAATCCGACGCCGACGTTGATGGGCCCCGATGCTCCAAGTGCAGCCGAGACTGTGAATAGGCTGATATTAAATGCGACATATCCGACAACCTGATCCCACCGTCGATGGCGTCGAAAATAAATCATGAAAACCAAAACAAAGATTGAAACCAAATTCAGTGTGAGATCACGAATTAACTCAACGCTGTCCAGACCGTCCATTTGTGTGCCCCCTATGCAATTGACTAAGTGTACTGACCAGCGCAAGTTGGGGTAGTTTTAAACTCGTGTTCACCCAAAAATTAAAGATCTTTCTGATATTGACATTTTCGCTTTTAGTTGGGTGTTCTGCGAGCACGATTGAGACTTCTACCTCATCGTCAATCGTCGATCTTGATGTCAATCCTGATCAGGACGGTACCACTGGGGTTCGAATATCAGAGATCAATTTCCACGCCGTAGAAGGTTCTAGTGAATTTGTTGAGTTAGTAAACCTTGGAGCAGTTGATGCTCAAATGCAAGGTTGGTGCATCGAAGGAATTGATTTTTGTTTTGAGGAATTAACAATCTTGAGTACGGGTGAATACTTTGTGATTGATGAATCTCAATATAAAGGGGCATTGTCCAATGATTCTGAAGAATTGCGCCTTGTTGACTCGCTTGGCCAAATTATTGATGTTTTGAACTATGACGATGATACTTGGCCTGAATTAGCGGACGGTAACGGGCATTCACTTCAACGTATTGACTTCGCCGCGCCAAACGTCGGACCTGGTGCGTGGTCGTCGGGAACCCCGAGTCCTGGTTATGAATTTTTAGAAAAAATGAGCGTGGTAGCGAGGGAAATTGTTTTCTCAGAGGTGCACTATCACCCGTTGAGTGACAACCCAAGTGAAGCCTTTGTTGAATTAGTAAACAACACTTCCGTATCTGTGGACTTGAATGGTTGGTGCATCCAAGGAATCCAATATTGCTGGGAGAGTTCTGCGATTATCGAGCCGAAATCAGTTTTTGTGCTAAAGCCTTTTGAATCTGCGATCAGGTTGTCTCATTCAAGGGGACTCATGCAGTTGGTAGATGACGAGCTCAATGTGCAAGACATTATGCGATATGAAGATAGTGATCCATGGCCTGCCTCGGCTGACGGTTATGGCCTATCGCTCCAACGCCTTAACTTGAAGTTTGATGGTTTTGAACCTGGTAATTGGATTGCAGGCGAACCAACTCCAGGCGTTAGTTCTGCTTTTGAAGGAAGTTCTGTGCTTCCAATTTTTTCCAAAGTTGAATTTGAATTATCACCAAGTGCCGGCACTCCGATCGGAGTTACCGGGAGGGTGAAAGACGCTCAATCAATTGAACTCGGTTACAGAATCGATTTCGGACCTGAGGAGATTCTTCCGGTTGATGTGGCAGCGGATGGATCAATCTCTGTGAGCATCCCTGGTCAGGTTGCGGGTTCATTAGTGCGATTTCGTTTGATTGGTCGCGGCGTAGGTGGCGAAGGAACATTCCCCCGTCAGGGTGATGGAGCCACCTATACGGGGACAGTTGTCGCTGGCGAACCTGATTCTCCGACGAGCCTTCCCCGTCTCCAGTGGTTCATGCCTGATGAACTCTACGATGCGGCACGGTTGGAGACGACTCTCCATGGTGATGATGGTTTCCCAGCCGTCTTCGCCTATGACGGGGAGATCGTAGACAATGTCACAATTCGAATCAAAGGAAATCAGGCTCGATCCAATAAGAAAAAGAAGTGGAAGGTCATGCTGCCAGCAGGTCATACCTGGGATATGGGTGGCTTATTGGAAACGGAAGTCGATGAGTTCGACTTGTTGCCGGCAGCTACTGATAAATCCTTCGCGCGTGAATTTTTGACGTCTGATCTACAAAGACTGTCAGGTGGATATAGGCAGGAAGTTTTTCCAGTTCGACTGGAGCGCAATAATCTGTTTTTTGGACTGTACATGTACGGGGAATCTAGTGATGCGGATTGGAGAGATTCTCTGGGGCTTTCAAAGGACTCTTTGGTCTACAAAGCCGAGCGGGTTGCGAAACTTTCGTTAGGTAATCTTGACCTACCAAAGACGGACTTTTCAACTTTCTATCAGCGGTATTCACCTGAATTTCTTGACCCCGAGGATGCGATTTTACGAGGATTTATTCGGACGATTAATACCTTGAAGGGTGAAGAACTCATTGATTTCGCCTTTAAACATATTGATGTGCCGCAGGTCGTTGAGGCGATAGCAACGATGAGAATTGCGCAGAATCCCGAATGGCAGCATAAGAATTATTATGTGGTTTTTGACCCAGCGGATGAACTATGGCGGTTAATTCCCATTGATGCAGATCTGAATTTTGGTCGACGATGGAGTAGCCCTTGCAATGCACGTTGCGACGAAGTTCGCGCTGATCCTTACATGAGTTATCCAGACGGAAATCGGTTAGCAAGAATCTTTCTGAAAGACGAAGTTTTCTTGGGTATGGTTGATCGTCGAACTCGTTCACTAGCAGACGAATTTCTCGCGCCTGGATATGTTGAGGCGAAGATAACAAATTTGTACGACATCATGTCCGCCGACGCAGCGCGTGATTTAAATCAATGGGGACAATATGGTGATTCTCAGACCCTGGAGGAAGCACAAGAAATTTTGTTGACAGAATATTTCGTTCCTAAGCGAGAGATGTATATCTTGACCGATAAATATCTTCCTGCGCCTCAAATTTCTAATCCTAGAATTGAAGTGTCCGTAACGAAGAAAGATCCTGATGGAACAGTTTTGAGTGGGCGTCTATCAAATTCAGGACTGGAGTTTGTAGATGTATCACTTCGAACATTCGTTGACATCAACGCAGTACTTCCGGCGGGGGTTGTGATCCCGCCACTGGGGAGTATTGATGTGGTTTTCGTCAAGAGTCCAAGGATTTCCGAAGGCACTTCTCGATTGGTGGTCTTAGCCGAGCGAATCGCAGGGGATTAGAAGACCTGGGTGACGGCCCATGCGCCTGGCGTCTTTACGCTGAGCGGTGAAGTCAGCGGTACTCGGTGAACGTGCGCACTGCGACGAATACTTCATCTAAGGCGGCAAACACGGGCGTATTGGCGAGCAACTTTTCCTGATCGCCGTACAGACGAATGCGACCCGTGATGAAGGCCTGTTGGGCATTGAGTTTGTCGGTGGCGACAGCGGTTGCTGTTTCCCAGTCCTGTTCGAAACGCACATCTTCTGGGTCTGCTGCGCCAGGGCCAAACGTGGCGTGTCCATCGCCGACCTGCAGGTGATATGTGACCTCGCCTTCAGGACCACCAGTGACAGTCTGCGTAATACCGATGTTGTGTTCGCTGGCGAGTAAGGCAATGGCTTGGTTGGAGGCAACCGCTTCAGTGAGGGCATCAATCCACTCAAGACTGAGATAGCGAACGGCGTGAGTGCTCATAAGTTCTTAGTCTGCCAGCGAAAATCCGGCTTATGACTGGGCAGAACGACGATGGCGCCAAATTTCAATCGCCATGGGAAGTACCGAGATAATGACGATCAAAATCAGTGCTATTTCAATATTGCTTTCAATCCAAGACACCTCACCTAAGAAGTAGCCAAGAGTTGTGATTCCGATACTCCACAAGGCTCCACCAATGATGTTGTAGATCACGAAGGTGCGGTAGTTCATTTTTCCAACACCAGCAACGATCGGAGCAAATGTTCGCACGATTGGAACAAAGCGTGCCATCACGATGGTCTTTGAGCCGTGCTTCTCAAGAAACGCGTGAGCTTTATCAATGTTTCTCGGGTTAAAAAGTTTGCTTTGTGGCCGGTCAAACAAACTTGGGCCGACCTTGCGTCCAAAGATGTAACCAACCTG
>WLTJ01000140.1 GCA_009705435.1 Actinomycetota bacterium
ATTTATCTACGACGAAGATCACATTCGTGAGCGCTGTCGCCAAGCGGTCGCAGCATTCGGCGTCGATCGCGTGATTTACGCCTCAAAAGCATTTCTGTGTTCGGCCTTGGCGCGTTTGGTGAGCGAGGAAGGCCTGCTACTTGATGTGGCTTCGGGCGGAGAGTTATTCGTTGTGCTGAACAGTGGTGTGGCGGCAAGTCGTTGTGTGTTGCATGGCAACAACAAAAGCAGTGACGAGTTGGAAATGGCGATCACCGCTGGAGTGCGACACATCGTCGTGGACAGTTTTGATGAAATCGGACGCCTTGAAGTTTTACGAGAGCGGGGTTTGCCTATTCCTCAACTGATGATCCGCGTGACACCTGGAGTTGAAGCCCACACCCACGAGTTCATCGCAACTGGTCAGGATGATTCTAAATTCGGTTTTAACTTGGCTAATGGGGATGCCGCAAAAGCGATCGCACGAATCCAAAAAAATGGATGTGGGAAACTCATAGGAGTGCACTGTCATATCGGTTCAAGTGTTTTTGCCGTCGATAGTTTCGCCAAGGCCGCCGCAGTCATGGCAACTTTCGCTGAGCCTTATGGATTAGAGGAATTGACTCTCGGAGGTGGACTCGGAGTCGCGTACACCGAAGGTGAAGTGGCGCCAACGATCACCGAGTGGGGATCGGTTTTACTTGACGCATGTCAAGCCCTCGGAGTGCAGGCCAAAGTTTCTGTTGAACCAGGTCGGGCGATCGTGGCTTCATCGGCGATCACTGTGTATCGCGTCGGCACAGTGAAGGAGATCCCAGGTGTCCGTACTTTTGTCAGCGTCGACGGTGGAATGAGCGATAATCCTCGTCCTGTGATGTACGGCAGTGGATATGAAGCCTTCAAAGTCGCCGATGTTGCGGCTGCGCGACCTATGAACGCGCGACTTGTCGGTAAACATTGTGAGAGTGGTGACATCTTGATCTTCGACGGGTATTTCCCTGCCGATCTTGAGGTGGGTGACCTCATTGCAACCCCCGTGACTGGGGCGTATGGGCATTCAATGGCCAGCAATTACAACAAGGTGCCACGACCTGCGGTTGTCTTCGTTTCCGCGGGGACATCTCGGCTGGTGGTTCGCCGAGAAACCTACGAAGACCTCGTTCGCTTTGATGTGGGATAGTCCCTCAGGCAGGGAGCGCGGCTAAATCCTGATGGTTCTGCAGGCTCAAGCCCTTAGCCTTGACCACTGTGACAACCGTTGAATCGCAGGGCAGAGTAGTACGCATTGGCGTGCTTGGATGTGGCAACGTCGGCGCGGCCTTCGTTCGTCTCGTTGAGCAACAGAGTTCGGTCATTGAGCAGCGCACCGGCGTGCGACTAGAGATCGTCAGCGTGGCGGTACGAAATATGTCGCGTGATCGCGATGTACAACTGGGCGAGGGTTTGTTAACGAGAGATGCTCACAGCGTGGTTGCTGATCCGAATGTTGACCTTGTTGTCGAAATGATTGGCGGCATTGAGCCAGCCAGAGAATTGATTTCGAGTGCTCTCGCCGCCGGCAAGCCAGTTGTCACGGCGAATAAAGAGTTGCTCGCCAATGTCGGAACCGAGTTGTATGCGGCAGCAGATGCTGCTGGTGTGGATCTTTTATTTGAAGCGGCTGTCGCTGGTGGCGTGCCCGTGATACGCGCCTTGCGCGAAAGTCTGCGAGGTGAGCCCGTCTCGCGAGTGATGGGCATCATCAATGGCACGACCAACTTTATTTTGACAAAGATGACTGAAGAAGGTGCCGATTACGCTGCTGCTCTTTCAGAAGCACAGCATCTCGGTTTTGCCGAACGTGACCCAACAGCCGATGTTGAAGGGTTTGACGCTGGAGCGAAGGCAGCCATTTTGGCCTCTATTGCTTTTGGAGCCAAGGTCGTTGCAGGCGATGTGTATCACGAAGGTATTAGTCGTGTGACTGCCGCTGATATTGCCGTCGCCAAGCGTTTGGGATACGTCATCAAATTGTTGGGCATTGCCGAGCGTGATCGTGCCAGCGGTGAAATAGCAGTGCGTGTGCATCCAGCCATGGTTCCCAACACACATCCTTTGGCCAGTGTGCGTGCCAGTTACAACGCTGTGTTCATCGAAGGTGACGCCGTTGGATCTTTGATGTTTTACGGACGCGGTGCGGGTGGAAACCCAACAGCGAGCGCAGTTCTCGGTGATGTCATTGATGCTGCAGTGAACTTAGTTAAGGGGACCCATGGCACGATTGGCACATTTGCCAAGGCTGTCATCCGCCCGATTGATGAAACCACTGCGGAATATCTGTTGTCTCTTGAAGTGGCCGACAAGCCTGGAGTTTTGCATGCTGTCACGGGTGCTTTTGCTGCCCACGGAGTGAGTATTCGCGCCGCCGAGCAAGAAGGCATTGGGGCTGACGCACGCCTTGTTTTCATTACTCACGAAGCCAAAGAATCTGATGTGCAAGCAACCGTGCGTCAATTACGCGATATGGAAGTTGTCAAGCAAGTCGGTGGTTTGCTGCGCGTGATCGGTTCCTGAGGAAATCGGTGGCACAGATGCGTTATGTATCAACTCGCGGATCGGCGCCTGAACTCGGCTTCGCAGAAGTACTTCTTGCGGGCTTAGCCACCGATGGTGGTTTGTACATGCCGACTTCGTGGCCAACTTTGCCTGCCTCGTCAGGCACTGGCTACGCAGCACTGGCCTCTGCCGTGATGCGACCATATCTCAATGATGAGATTGACGATGCGGCTTTTTCGCAGATGTGCCGCGATGCGTACAGCACTTTTCGACATCCAGAGACTGTGCCCCTCGTAGAAATCGGCCCCAATGAATGGTTGATGGAGTTATTCCACGGTCCTACCTTGGCTTTCAAAGATGTGGCTTTGCAGTTGGTGGGTCGTTTGTTTGATCATGTTTTAACGCAGCGCAATGAACGAGTGATGATCGTGGGTGCCACAAGTGGTGACACTGGTTCGGCTGCGATTGATGGTGTGAAGAGTTGCAAAAACGTAGACATCGTTATTTTGTATCCCGCTGGACGCGTCAGCGATGTGCAGCGCCGACAGATGACCACAGTCGTGGCTCCTAATGTGCACACCTTGGCCATTGATGGGACATTTGACGATTGCCAAGATTTAGTCAAGGCAATGTTTAATGATTTGGCATTCCGCGAAGAATTGAATTTGTCTGCGGTGAATAGCATCAACTGGGCGCGAATCATGGCGCAGATTGTCTATTACGTTTCCGCCATTGAGACATTGGGTAATCAGCCGGTTTCATTCAGCGTGCCGACTGGAAACTTCGGCAATGCTTTAGCTGGTTTTATTGCCCGCGAGATGGGTGCGCCAGTGGAGAAATTAATTATCGGTTCAAATACCAATGACATTTTGACGCGTTTTTTCGATACGCAAAATATGCAGACCAACGGAGTCGTGGCCACATTGAGTCCGTCAATGGATATTCAGGTGTCATCAAATTTCGAACGCCTGCTTTTTGAAATGAATGATCGCGATGGTTTGGCGACAGCGCGTCAGATGTCCGCTTTTCGTTCCTCGGGTGAACTGCGCGTTGAGGCAGAGAAGTACGCCAAATGGGCAACCCCAGTGTTCCGCGCGGCGCGTTGTGACGACGCTGAAACTTTGGCGACAATGGCCGATGTTTACCGCCAATCAGGTCTCTTGATTGATCCCCATACCGCCGTCGGTTTATCGGCGGCTCGCCAACAGGGGCCATCGGAAGTGCCCGTCGTGACTTTGGCGACGGCTCACCCGGCCAAGTTCCCCGACGCTGTCGAACGGGCCACTGGAGTTCACCCAGAACTCCCAGAACACCTCGCTGACCTGCTTGAACGCCCTGAACAGAGCACCTCGATGGGCAACGATCTGGCAGCAGTCCAGAGCTTTGTGCGGTCCGTAGCTCAGGCTTAAACGCCCAAGAAATCTCGGTATGCGTTGCCAACACCCGCTGGGGTGGCTATGGTCATTGATGTCTGGAATCCCAGACCGCACGTGTTGCCACTTCGGTAGGACCGTGTGCATTCCCCTCACTGGCGCTGGTTTCGCTGGTGTTCGTGCCCCACTCGCACGTCGCCGTTCATACCTTCGCCTGAAAGCAGGTTCTCATGGCCGCAGACGCATTAGAAAAGTCAATGCTCGAATCAAAAGACAAGGATCAGTTGGTTGCGATCGCGACCGCTCTCGGCATCAAAGCCGCTCCTCGGGCGAAAAAAGAAGACATCATCAGCAAAATTCTCGACACTGTCGGGGGACCTGCACCAAAGTCGGGCGCAACTCCTGCCGCCTCAAGCAGTGAGGGCAGTGATTCCGCTGATGAGCCAATCAAGCGTGGTCGTGGACGTCCAGCCAAAGCGAAGGGTGATGATGAATCGAGCACTCCTTCGGTCGCTGCCGCTCCTGTTTCGACTCAGCGTGCTGCCGTACCCGAAATCATTTTGGGTGCCGATGGTGAGCCATTGGCTGAGTGGGAAGCTGAACTTGTACGCAAAGGCGAGTCCACTGTTGCTGAACTGACTGGTGGCGAATCAGCGCCCGCATCCACAGATCGCGGACCTCGTGACCAACGTGATCAGCGCCGGCCGCGCGATAACAACGGACCTCGTGACAACAACGGACCACGCCATCAGCAAGGTCAGGGCAATCGTAGTAATGGTCCATCAAATGGTCCGCGTGACAGTGCCTTTGAGGGCGAGGGTCGTAACCGTCGCCGTCGCCGTCGTAGCAAGGGCGGACGTGATGATGGTCCCCAGGGCGAAGATCGTGACAATTCATACGATCGTCCTTACAGTTCTGATCGTGGTGCTTCATCCGATACGTCGACGACTGAATACGTGCCACAAGAGACAGTGTCTATTGAGGGTTACTTAGATTTACGCGATGAGGGCTACGGCTTCTTGCGCGTGAAGGGCTTCTTGCCAAGTCGTGATGATGCTTACATTTCAGTCAAGCAGACGCGACAATACGGTTTGCGTAAAGGTGATCATGTCACGGGTATGGCTCGTACCGCTGGACGCAATGAGAAAAATCCTGCGTTGCTTGAGGTGCTCACCGTCAATGGTGGAGATCCAGAAAAAGCTAAGAACCGTCCCCGCTTCGAGGACCTGACGGCATTGTTCCCTGATGAAAAGTTGAAGCTTGAAAGCCCACTTGATCCAGGCAACATGACCGCTCGCATCATTGACC
>WLTJ01000141.1 GCA_009705435.1 Actinomycetota bacterium
CACTTGGCGATCTCGGCAATATCTTTCTTCCACTGCGCAAATATTTCCTCGCGCTGTGAGGCGTATGGTCCAACACCAACTGGCGTTCCGAAGTGATCAAGAACCATTGTCGTTCCGGGGGTAGCGCGGGCAAGTTCCAAGAATTCATGGTTCTGGTGGTGGTAGTGCCACGAATCGTAGGTGAATCCGCGTTCGCCAAGGCGGGCCACTCCACGGCGAAAAGAAGGATCAAGGTAGAGATTTTCTGGACAGGTCCCGGGAATCATCATCGCTTCTGGGTGTGAAGCCCGTGCTAATGCATCGCGCACTCCACGAAAGAGCCCGCGGCTGGCGGCGAGATGAGCATCAATCAATTCGTCACGATCATCGCGCCGCAAATCAATCGAACTAATGATGCCAGCGATGAGCGGGTTTGGATCGCTGAATGCTTGGTCAGCGATGTAGGTCGTTTCGCCCAGTGAGCGCAAGTGCTCGGGCGCATCACGGTTATAAGCAGATCCACACTCCATAAAAATTGTCTTAACAATGTTGTGACCGGCATCAGCATCACGATGTAAATCATCGCGGGTGTAGGGGAGTCCTTGACCCTGCGGCCACATGTGGTGATGGGGATCAAGTATCGGTAAATCGGGCTCAATGATGTCTTCAACGACTTGATCGAGCCATTCCTGCGTGCCTGGAGTCGGATGTGTCATGGGGCGATTATGTCACGGCTACGAATGGAGTCGTGCGAATCAGCGAACAGAGATTCGCGTAATGGTGGACATACTGCACCAATAAATATCGCCCTTGGGTCCAATAGCAGGGAAAACTGCAGACTGAATCGGACTTGTTGTTGAAACACGGGCCACCTCGTGGCCAGTCGTGATATCCAAGATCACAACTTGTTCACAACCCAGGTCGGGTCGATGATCGGCAGTGACGATTTGTCCTGCTTCTGGCGACAACAACATGTGACAGGCGTGATTTTGTTGGCGACTCCAACGAGGTGTGACCGAATCTTCGTCGTAGTCAAAACCACTGATCACTCCATTGCCACTGTCGAAGCCCACAACGATCTGTCGTTGGGTATCAACGACTGGCGGATTGGCGATGATGCCGTCAGGTAATCCACATATTTCGGTCAATGTGACTTGAGCAGTTTTCTTGTTCACGCGCACAAGGTGCAGTGGCGCTGAGGAAATGCCGACGCCACGAAAACTCCCCATGAATAGTTGTGTGCCTTCGCCATTGTCCAAGAACCAAGCGTCCTCATCAGTGATCACCGCATCCCACCCAAAAGTTTGACCTTCAAGTGTTCGATAGCGAGCGTTGAATGTTGTGTCAACGATCAATGTTTCATTGCGCCAGAACACGCGTATCAGCGAATAATCGCCGACAACATAAATATCATTTCCGTCAGCGGAAAGACGAGCGATCGAAGGTTCGGCAAGTTCAAGTCGCGCAACAATACGTAAATCTTGCGGATCAAGAATCAGTAACTCGGTTGGTTCCATGGGAGTCCCATTTGGCTGACCAGGTAACGCTCCCGAGAAGTCCTTTGTTGCCAAGTGTCCGCTGGGCAGAATCACGAAACTGTTGTACGGGCGCAGACGAGGCAACTCAACAGACACGATGACCTGCAGATCTGCTGACAAGCGATGAGCGTGGTTGCCGAACACGACATACAGCGAACCATTGGCATGCGCCGCCAGCCCACCGGGCCACAATGGTCCACCAGCCAATTGCTCGGACTGGGCGATGACCTCAAGCGTGATTGGATCAATTTTTTCAACCCATGAGATGGCCGCTGGTCCGGGCATGATCCGTTGCAGGAAAAGTTCGTCATTCGGTCCGACGATGGCCATGGTGAGAGCGGGGGCATCGCGTGACGTGACATCGAGTTGGCTATCGGCAGAAATTGTCGGGATGACGGCGTTTCTCGCCCTTTGAAGGCGCCTCGGACCCCCATCTTCGCCAGCCCACGAACTTTTCCAATATTCACTCATGCACAAACCCTAGATCAAATGGCGAAGAATCCCCCGTGGGACAGATGTTGGGGTGCCTTTTGGGTTTAGGTTGTAGTCGTGACTGATGAAGAAATTTTGCGAGAACTAGAGCCCGAGGCCGAACGCCTCCTCAATCGGCATTTAGCGTCCGCAGAAGAGTGGTATCCGCACGAGCAAGTTCCATGGGATCGTGCTGCCCGTTTGGAAACCGAAGGGTTCATCTATGGTCAAGCGCCTCTGTGCGAGGGTGTGCGATCGGCGTTGTTGGTCAATCTGCTGACCGAGGACAACTTGCCGTGGTACACGCGAACGATTTCGAGAATGTTTGGTGGGGACTCGGCGTGGGGTGCATGGGCGCAACGCTGGACGGCTGAAGAAGGTCGCCACGCCATCGTGATGCGCGACTACATCACAGTGAGCGGACTTGTTGACCCCAAGGTTTTGGAAGATGGTCGCATGGCTCAGGTCAGTAGTGCGATTGTTCCTGAACCGGATAACCCAGTTGACGGAATGTGTTATGTGGCAATGCAAGAATTGGCTACGCGTATTTCGCACCGCAACACCGGCACGATGCTCAATGATCCTGCGGGCTATAACGTGATGATGAAATTATCAACAGATGAAAATCGTCACCATTTATTTTATCGCGATCTTGTCAGCAAGTTGATTGAACTGAATCCGTCGGCCGCTATCGAAGCGTTGAAGCGTCAGGTGATGTCATTTTCTATGCCGGGAACTGGCATTCCTGGATTTGTTGACCATGCTCGGGCAATCGCAAAAGTCGGGATCTACGATTTTTCAATCCATCATGAAAAAATCATCATGCCTTTGGTCTTTCGCCAATGGGCCATTGACAAAGTTGAAGGTCTTTCATCAGCGGCCGAAGAAGCCCGTGATGCCATGTTCAAATACATTGAGCGAGTGGGCAAAGTCGCTCGTCGTCAGGTTGAACGGCGTGAAGCTGCCGAGGCCTCTGCGATCGCCATTCTCTAGGGTCTAGATAATTTTGATATAGGGGGGGGACATATGAGCGCAACATATGCGGCTAATCGCCGAATCGTTGATGTGGACGCTCATATTCTTGAACCAAAGGGTTGGTTGCGTTCGTATGCGCCAACCTCAGTACAAGAGCAGATTCCCGAATTGGGTCAGGGTGATCCCAAGTTTGATGAACTCTTAGACGAATCATTTCGTGATTACTCAATGCGGATCGGTGATGATCGCCTTCAAGATGACCTTGCTCGAGATTTCATGACAATACAGCGCAAGGGCTGGATGTCACTTGGGGGATGGGATATCAACGAACGAACTCGTGCGCTTGATTTATTGGGATTTGAATGTCAACTGATTTTTCCAACGGGATCATTTGAACAATTAATGTCAACACCTATTTCTGTCCGCCCAGAAGCCGTGCGGGCAATGAATCGTGGGATCATTGATTTTTGTCAAGACCCACGACTAATGGCAAGCGCATATGTTCCTTTTGAATTTGGTCCAGCGGTCGCCCTTGAATTGATCGCCGAAGCGGCGAGAAATGATGTTCGGGGGATATTGATTGATTCCATCCCTGCGGCACAGCAACATTCATTCACTCATCCCGATTTTGATGTTGTGTGGGCGGGAATTCAGGACTCTGATATAGCGGTGTTCCTGCATGTCGGAGCAGATCAGAATTATCGTCCAGTGCCGCCAGCATTTTTTGACAATGGGCGAGATATGCGACATTTCCGATCTGATGCACCAGGAGACCCACTCTCGTACATGGCTATTGGATATCCCGCTGAACTCTTCTTGGCCTCGCTGGTCTATGACGGAGTGCTGGAGAAATTTCCGAAGTTGCGGATCGGAATAACAGAGTTGGGGGCGACATGGTTGCCCTCATTTCTCCATTTCATTGATACTGGTTTTAAGGCTTTTAAAAATATCCAAGACCTTTCGCACTTGACAATGAAACCGTCGGACTATCTGCGTCGTCAAGTTGTCGTGAGTCCCTTTGCTGGCGAGGATGTTGGCTGGGTGATCGAACAAAGTGCTCAGCAAATGGTGGCATTTTCGTCTGATTACCCGCACCACGAAGGTACAGATGATCCGATCCGGCGTTTCGAAGCCAGCATGGAGGGCTTGGACCGATCGGTCTTTGACGCCTTTTACTTTGCTAATGGTGCCCGACTTTTGGGCCTTTGAGTTCCGATATCACCCCAGTCGGCAAATAGAGTGCTCAGTACGAATCTTTCTTTGGGGGCAACATGAATTATGACCTAATCATCCGCGGTGGCATGGTGGTGGACGGCACTGGCAAAGCGCCAGTTCGTGCAGATGTTGCCGTGACGGCCGATCGAATCGCAGCAATCGGCAACTTGTCCTCTGACACTGCCACTCGGGAAATTGATGCCACTGGTTTGACGGTGTCACCGGGATTCGTTGACCTGCATACCCACCTTGATGCGCAAGTGGGTTGGGATCCGTATATGACATCAAGTTCATGGCACGGAGTCACCACCGTGTTGATGGGTAACTGTGGCGTCACCTTCGCTCCAGTCATTGAAAAAGATCGTGAGTTTTTAGCGGAGATGATGGAGAGTGTTGAAGACATTCCGCGTCAATCAATTCTTGATGGTCTTCCATGGGACTGGGAAACATATCCCGAGTATCTGGATTCAGTGCAACGACTTAAGCCAGCGCTTAACGTTGTAGGTCTAGTTGGACACTGCGCAATTCGTTCGCAGGTCATGGGTGATCGTTCGTTGAGTGATGAAGATCCAACCCCCGAAGAACTTGGTCGCATGGCCGATATTGCTGAAGAGTCTGTTGCGGGTGGCGCTGTTGGATTTTCCACATCGCGAATTTTGTTGCATACGGTTCCTGACGGACGTTGTGTCCCTGGTACTTACGCAAAGATTGACGAATACAAAGCAATTGCGGACGGAATGAATCGTGCAGGAGGAGGAATCTTCCAAGCTGTCAATGATTTCGCCACTAAAGCTGAGTACGAATTCAAATTGTTGCGCGAGATGGCGCAACACGCAGGGGACGTTTTGTTCTCTGGTGGTGCTGGAGATGGTGATCTGCGTTCAGTCGAGCGTATGAATGCATTTTTCACTCATGTCAATGAAAACGAGGGTCGCATTTCATCAGCTACGCAAACTCGTCCGGGTGGAACACTGATGGGTCTCAAGCAAACTCCGCCCGTCGCCGG
>WLTJ01000142.1 GCA_009705435.1 Actinomycetota bacterium
GCCGACGATACGCCAATCATCGGTCGCAAAGTTTCGATTGAGATCCACTCCGTTGGCATTGCCTCGAGTTCCGAGTGCCAATCCATCAGGATTCACTGTAGAAATGACCCACAGATTTAAGTCCTCGGGAATTTCGGCAACGTTAAGAAGGCGTTCAATAACTTTCAATCCCATCGCCTCATCACCATGGATTGAACCAATCGCAATCACTGGACGATGAGGCGAATCCTGAACGTGCACTGCGACAATCGGACGCCCTAAAGCACTCATACCAATTGTCAACTCACTCAACTCTGGTTGAGTTGAGGTTGGAGCAACAATTGTGGTCGTCGAGGTCGTTGAAGTTTCTGGCACTACGTAACTCGGCAGAACAGAACTCACCAAATTCTCCTCACTACTGCACCCAAGCACAAGGTTGGTCATAAGCACGAGTGGAAGAAGTTTTAATATCGTCCACTTCATAATGCAACTCCGAAAGACTTGTGAGGAGGTTATCCAGCGACTAAATCAGGGCCCATGGCTGAAGTGATCTCAACATCGTAGAACTCACCGACTAGAAGATCCTGTGGCACTTCAATGATGCCGTCAATCTCTGGGGCCTCACGATGACTACGGGCCTCTCCTGGTTCATCCACAAGAACATTGAGCGTTCGACCAATGAGATCATCGCGACGGCGTGCGGTGATGTTGTCTTGCATTTCGCTCAGTTCTAAGAGACGTTCACGCATCAGACCTTCTGGGACCTGACCGTCAAGGTCAACGGCATATGTGCCATCTTCGGGTGAGTAAGCAAAGAAGCCACACCAATCAAGTTGCGCTTGCTCAACGAAACTCAATAACTGATCGTGATCTTCTTCTGTTTCACCCGGATAACCAACAATGAAGTTGCTGCGAAAGGCCGCATCAGGTTCACGAGATCGAATATCACTGATGCGGTTAAGGAAACGCTGACCATCGCCCCAGCGACGCATACGGCGCAACAATGGCTTACTCACATGTTGCAGGGAGAGATCAAAATAAGGGACTCCAGTGTCACAAATGGCGTCAATCAAGGCATCACTCAAATCGCTGGGATAGAGATACAACAGACGTGTCCGCTCAACCATTTTGGAGACTTCACGCACGAGAGAAACAATGCTGCCTGCCCCAAGTTCACTCGGACGATCCTTGCCGTAACTAGCCAAGTCTTGGGCGACGAGGACAATTTCGCGGGCTTGCAATTGCTCGACTTCGGCGAGAATTGATGACACGTCACGACTGCGTTGCGGTCCACGAAAAGATGGAATCGCACAAAAGCCGCAATTTCGATCGCAACCTTCAGCAATTTTCACGTATGCCCACGGCGACAGCGACTTTGGGCGAGGCAAATTTAAGAGATCTAAAAGAGGAATCGGCGCCGATCCCACGGGAATCAATTTCTTCGCAGCAGGTGTGTGCACTGGAACTCCGAAACCAGCCACAAGGTCTACTTCGGGAAGTTCATCTGCAAGTTCTTGTCCGTAACGTTCGGCCATACAACCAGTGACGACTAAACGCGATGTTTCCTTACGTTGCCCATCAAGGGACAAAATCGTGTCAATAGATTCCCGCCGCGCCTCGTCAATAAAAGCACATGTGTTGACTACAACAAGATCAGCGTCGCTCGCCGAATCGGTCGGGAGCATCCCATCAGCAAGCAAAGTACCGATCAACTTGTCGGAGTCCACCTGATTCTTGGGACAACCAAGCGTTTCAACGTAGAAGTGCTGCACTTGATTCGTCACGACATATGAGGCTACCTGCTGGGGTCGCGGCAGAGCGTTAAGCCGAGTAAGCCAACTTCAAACCGCCGTATTTCCACTGGGTCTTCACGAGTCGGCCAGTACCAGACAGGGTGATGTACGCAGTATCGCTACCATCGGCGGCGAAGCAAATATTTGTTGTCAATAGGTCACCTGTGGCGACATGCTCCAGCAACTCGCCAGATGGGGAAATGACAGTAATGCCACCGTTGACCAAAGTGGCCACGCAGACATTCCCCGCACCATCGACAGCGAGCGAATCAAGCAATTGCAGACCTGGCAATCCGTATAAGACAGCCTGCGTATCTCCTGGCATAGTTGGCGCTAGAACGCCTGGTGCTGTGATGTTGCGGCGAAAGACGCGACCAGTGTGTGTCTCAGCCCAATAGATCGTCGTTCCATCGGGAGAAAGACCAATGCCGTTTGGTCCTTCAACTGGGAAATCAATTTCGCGAATTGAAGAACCGTCTGCAGCCGCATAGTAGATCGCAGTTAAGTCCGCAGTGCGCGCCACGAGATCACGAATGCCGTGATCGGTGAAATAGAAGCCACCGGAGTTATCAAAAACCAAATCGTTCGGAGCGCGCAATGCCCGACCGTCACACTCGGTATACAGATCAGTCACTTCGCCAGTAGCAATATTGACGCGCTGAATGCGACCACCACTGTAATTTACTTGATCAAAAGGACCAGGAAAACTCAGTCCGCCAAAGTCAAGTTCTGTAAAGCAACCGCCGTTATTACACACGTAGAGAAATCCATCGGGACCAATAGCGGCGCCATTCGGTCCGCCAGTCATCTCGGCGATTGTTTCTTTGGATCCATCAGGACGGACCCGCGTAATGCGCGGTCCGAACATTTCGACCAAAATAACGCTGCCATCGCGCATCGCAATCGGACCTTCAGGAAACCTCAAACCATTTGCAACCTCAATAAGTTCCACGACGCTTCTCCCCTCGGCGAAACCTCATGCTCCACCAACAGGAAATACTAATCCACAGAACTTTTAGAAGATATGTCGAGGACTAGAGCGCCTCAAACTCCTCAACCGTCATCAGAACTTCCCGCGCCTTACTGCCCACACTCGGTCCGACAATGCCTTGTTGCTCCAGCAGATCAATCAAGCGACCAGCGCGTGCAAAACCCACTCCTAATTTGCGTTGAAGCATTGAAGTTGATCCCATTTGGCTACGTACGACCAGTTCCATAGCTCGCTTGAGCAATGCCTCATCACTGTCGTCATTGCCATAACTCTCGGTGATGGCTTGCCCAGCGGGGCTACCTGCGGCCGGTTCATCGCCTTCTACGCCGCTCACATATTGAACCGTTGGGGCCTGTTGTCGCCAAAAGGCAACGACCTTACGGACCTCTTCTTCTTCAACCCAGCAACCTTGAATACGTTGAGCCACCGAAGAGTTGCCCGGCAAAAGCAGCATGTCACCCTTGCCAACTAGTTTCTCTGCGCCAATCTGATCCAAAATCACTCGACTATCCATCTGTGAAGACACGGCGAAAGCGGCGCGGGCAGGAACGTTGGCTTTAATGACTCCAGTGATCACGTTGACCGACGGACGCTGCGTCGCAACAATTAAGTGAATGCCAACGGCACGAGCTTTTTGCGCAATGCGAGTGATGCTCTCTTCAACATCGCGGGCAGCCACCATCATCAAGTCATTTAACTCGTCAACCACAACCACGATGTAGTGCATGTGCTCATATTCGCGTTCAGACCCAGCAGCGGCCTTGATTTCACCGCGATTAAAGGCTGCGTTGTAGCCAGTGATGTCGCGATAGCCCATCTCAAAGAGAAGGTCGTAACGCTTCTCCATTTCGCGCACCGCCCATTGCAAGGCATTAGCGGCTTTCTTGGGATTCGTCACGGGCTGGGTCAGCAAATGTGGGAGCCGCGCATATTGACCCATCTCCACTTGTTTAGGGTCAATCAAAATCAATTTGACTTGATCGGGTGTTGAACGCATCAAGATTGAAGTGATGATGCAGTTGATGCCGCTTGACTTGCCTGCACCCGTGGCTCCAGCAATTAATAGGTGAGGTGTTGTTGCCAAATTCAAGAACACAGAACGGCCCGCAATATCTTTGCCGATCGCCACGTCAAGCGGATGACTCGCCACTTTTGATTCAGCCGAAGCCATGAGGTCACCTAAAGCCACCAGTTGACGAGTCTTATTTGGTACCTCAATACCGATCGCCGACTTGCCAGGAATCGGCGCCAATATGCGTACATCGGTAGCCGCCATTGCGTAGGCAATATCTTTTTGCAAGGAAGTTACACGCGCCACCTTGACACCGGGACCGAGTTCAAGTTCATATCGAGTCACAGTCGGACCAACGGTTTGGTCAACAAGAGTGACCGTGACGCCGTGAGACAACAATGCTGCTTCAAGATCCTTGCCGCGTTGACTCACTTCGCTTTGATCAATGGCTTGCTTCCCGCTGCGCGTCAAATAGGAAAGTGGCGGCAACTTCCACTCACGAGCACTTATTGGCGGTGTGTCGAACTGCCCTTGAGTGTGAGGAACATCTACTTCGGCTGGAGGTCGCGGTGTCTTAACAACTGGGACAAAAACCTCGACTGGATCTGGCTCAACTTCGGGCTCCTCATGGTCAACTGGCTGCACCTCTAGTTCGTCGTATTCGCCGGCAGCATCTTCATCATCGGCATCCGTTTCAACGGCATCCGTTTCAACGTCGGCATCATCTTCATCTTCATCTTCAGAGATAGTGCCGATGCTCTCAGTGAGCGATCGTGCGCTTGCTCGAGCGCCACTCACAATCGTGGAGAAAAAGCCGCCAATAGCACTGGCTGAATCTTTCAGACTGAGACTTGAAATCAACAAACTGCAACCGAGAGCCAGTGCTATCAAAACCAGAACCGCAGCAATATCTCCAATCGTCACTTGCAGTACCTGGCCAAGAATCGCTCCCAACCATCCCCCTGCGCCACCAAGAGCATCCACACCTGTGAAGGCATCTGGACCCTTAAAAACATGCAAAATTCCGAGGGCAGATAACACAACTCCACCCCACCCAAGAGCCAACTTCACTCGATTGGGGGCTTCGTCTCCACGCAGTTGCGCCACGCCGATAGCAACAAATACCAACGGCAAGCAATATCGACCGAGTCCGAGCAGACAACCAAGAGCCGTGTCCGCCCCGCGCCCAACCGGACCTGCGAGTCGGGCATAGACCGCTAAGCCAACGATCACGCCCAAGACGATAAACGCAATCGCCACAAACTCACTTTCGCGCCCATTAATCGCCCGACGAA
>WLTJ01000143.1 GCA_009705435.1 Actinomycetota bacterium
CCGCCAGTCGCGGGCTCTTCCGCGGAGTGCGCGATGCATTAGCACGGGCTTCACACCCAGAAGCGATGATGATTCCTGGGACCTGTCCGGAAAATCTCTACCTTGATCCTTCTTTTCGCCGTGGAGTGGCCCGCCTTGGCGAACGCGGATTCACCTACGACTCGTGGCACTACCACCACCAGAACCATGAATTCTTGGAACTTGCTCGCGCTACCCCTGGAACGACAATGGTTCTTGATCACTTCGGAACGCCAGTTGGTGTTGGACCATACGCCTCACAGCGCGAAGAGATATTTGCGCAGTGGAAGAAAGATATTGCCGAGATCGCCAAGTGCCCGAATGTTGTCGCCAAGATTGGCGGACTGGCCATGCCCGATAATGGATTTGGCTGGCACACTGCGGATCGCCCAGCAACGTCGGATGAGTTCATCGCTCAACAGTCGCGGTACTACTTGCATGCGATCGAGTGCTTCGGTCCAGCACGCTGCATGCTTGAGTCGAATTTCCCCGTTGACCGATTGTCGCTTTCTTACGGCGTGTTGTGGAATGCCTATAAGAAGATGACCGCCGACTTCTCCGCCTCCGAACGCGCCAATCTCTTTTACGGCACAGCTGCCCGCACCTACAACGTGTGAATCTCCCGCAGGTATTCGTCAATGTGCACAACATGACGCAAGACCGTTGACCGCCACGATGTCAACCAGTCGCCCGGCGAATCATCGGCCACCATCTTGATGTAGGCGCGCAACATGTCTGGAACATTCTCCACTTGTGGAGCGAGTTCGGCGTATAAGCCAAAATCGCTTGAGGCTTGGTGTCCAGCATTGTCAAGATTAATGCGCCGCGATTTTTCACCGACGACTCCCGCTCGCGCTGACAGTAGCGACCAAGCCTTATCTGCATTCGTTTCTGGTCTGGTCGTGAGATCCTGATTAGAGACGATCATCAACACTGGCACGTTTGTCGTCGCATAGATTTCATCGGGAAGGATGCTGGTGTAACCCTGCGCCATGACGCAAGCGCTGACCCGCATATCAGCCGTGAACTCATGGAGCGATGAGACACTGGCCAACGCTGTCAGTCCTCCGTAACTGTGTCCCGCTACACAAATCCGCTCAGCGTCAACGTGATCGGACAGCCATGGTGAAATTTCAGGTCCCGAACCGAGTGCCCCATCGAGGCAAAGCCGCACATCTCCCAAGCGCTGTCGATCATTGGTCGCATCATCAACATTTTTTCCCAACGCCCAATCGAACAATGTGTCACCCGGATGATCGCAGGAAATCACGATGTAACCCCTTGCGGCCAATGCCTCACACAACAGGCTGTAACTGTGTCGCATTCCAGTGCGACCGTGCGACCAGATGATCAACGGATGTCGTCCTTCAAGGATGAACGCCCCCTCTTGCGCGCAAGCAGCCATAAATCCGATTCCTGGAATTAACTCATATGTTGTCGCCTCAGTGGGTGCCACAGCGGGGTACCACAGGTCAACTCCGAGCATGCGATCTTCACGCTTTTGATCAACTAGGAGGGTCGAAAAATGGCCGACCACGTGTTGAGGAGATTCCAAAGGCGGAGCAGCAGATAACGACATCTCACAACTCTGCCACATAAAGCATTTTCTTGGTCTAGTTCGTCTGCGAACAATAAACTTTTCTATCGTGTCCATACCAACTTCGAAGGAGCACACGTCATGTCACAAGAAGGAATAACGGCTTTACGGATTGCTGTTGATGAAGTGAAGTCCGTGATCACCGCCTTGACCGAAGAAGAATGGTCCCGCCCCAGCGGTTGTATCGGTTGGTCCGTGCGTGATCTCGTGGCCCACATGAGTTCGAACTACAAGGAAACTGTTGATCCGTCCCCCGCTCCCGACGAGCCCATCAACCTTCCCGCCGAAAGAATGATGGACCTGCTGATTGAACCTCGCAAGGATTGGTCGAACGAAGAGATCCTCGCTGAGTACCTTGCTTTTTGCGATCAAGCAGTTGATGTACTTGCTTCACTGCAAGAAGAGCCCATGGCCTCCACTGTCATACCTTTGGCGGATCTGGGTTCGTATCCAATGAATCAACTAGCCGACGCCTACGCCTTTGACCACTACTGCCACCTACGCATTGATTTGTTGGCACCCGAAGGACCGATCGAACGCCGACTTCCAGCATCGGATGCGACGAGACTCGGACCAGCTGTGCGCTGGATGATCACTGGTATGCCGCAGATGCAAAGTGACCTCGGCCTTGCACTCGCTGCACCGATCACTTTGACTTTGACTGGTCCAGGCGGTGGCGTGTGGACGATCGCGCCTGCAGGCAATGAGATCACAGTTTCCGAAGGCGCATCAAGCGCTTGCGTTGCTGATGTCAGTAGCAACGGTCATTCATTTGTGAACTGGGGAACAAAACGCTCACCTTGGAGCGAACACTGCAAGGTCACTGGCAATCAAGCAGTTGCTGCAAAATTTTTAGACGCGCTCAACATCATTTGAGCAACGTCTGACCGCTCAATTCTTAGGCGGCTGATACGTCGACAAGAAATTGCCGAGACGATCAATTGCCTCAGTGAGATCTTTCGCCCACGGCAAGGTGACGATACGTAAGTGATCAGGACGTGGCCAGTTGAATCCAGTTCCTTGCACCACTAGAACTCGTTCGGCGCGCAAGAAATCAAGTACGAAACGTCGATCATCAGCAATTGGATACATCTCGGGATCAAGTTTCGGGAAAACATACAAAGCTCCCTTTGGCACCACACAGGTCACTCCCGGAATTTTGTCGAGAGCTTGTATCGCTGCGTCACGCTGTTCAAGCAGGCGACCACCTGGCAAGATCAGATCTTTAATACTCTGACGACCACCAAGAGCTGTCTGAATGGCATGTTGGCCGGGGACATTTGCACATAGGCGCATATTCGTCAACATCACGACGCCCTCAATATAACTTGCAGCGTGCTCACGTGGACCTGTCATTACCATCCATCCGGAGCGAAAACCTGCTAACCGATACGCCTTGGACAATCCGTTGAAGGTGATCGTAAAAACATCAGGAGCAATGCCAGCAAAGGTGTGATGCACGGCATCGTCATAGAGAATCTTGTCGTAAATCTCATCTGCAAAAACTATGAGGTTGCGCTCAACAGCAATGTCTGCAATCTGCCGAAGAATTTCGCGGCTGTAAACAGCACCTGTTGGGTTATTCGGGTTGATGACAACAATCGCTTTGGTGCGATCTGTGATCTTGCTCCGAAGATCATCAATATCGGGATTCCACTCATTGTCCTCGTCGCACAAATAGTGCACTGGTGTCCCACCAGCCAATGTCGTTGATGCCGTCCACAACGGATAATCGGGGGCCGGAATCAAGACCTCATCACCATCGCTAAGTAACGCGTTCAAGGAAAGTTGAATCAGTTCACTGACACCATTACCCAGCCAGACGTCATCAATATCAGTGATGTCAATACCTTGATTTTGATAGTGCTGCACGATTGACGTTCGAGCCGAAGTGATGCCCTGTGAATCGGAGTATCCCTGCGAAGCCTGCAAACTGCGCGACACCTCAACCAAAATTTCGGCTGGGGTTTCGAAACCGAAAGGATAAGGATTTCCAATATTGAGTTTGATGATCCGCTCACCCGCTGCCTCAAGTCTCTTCGCCTCATCAAGAACTGGTCCACGAATGTCGTACAGAACATCTGCCAATTTGTCTGACTGTCGAATTTCCTTGGGCATGGCGGCGGCTTTCTCGGGGGATCACGACGTGGCTTTCACAACGACCTTCACAGCCTACGCGAACAAGGGTTTCGCTGACCGTCCCATTTACCCAAAGCGCACGCCCTCGGGCGCGAGACGACCCCGCTTACGGGGTTCTCGGGCCCCATCTGCGAGACGCTAAGGTTCATCTCGGGGGGTAGATGAATATGAAAATGTTCCGTAAAACGTTGCCAGTGTTAGGTGTGGTCCTGAGTGGGTTTTTAGCCATCGCCTGCACCGAGTCAAAGACGACGACAAGCAATCCTGATTCCACCGAGAACGTTGTGACCACCGATGTCACGACCCCGAGCCAAGATTCCACAATTCCTCCCCCAACCGGCGAGCCCTTTGTCATCGGCGTTGTCAACACAGAAGGTTCTCCAGCAGCCGACTTCCCTGATTTCACGAATGCATTTCGAGCCGCTGCCAATTACATCAACGCAGAGTTGGGCGGCTTCGCCGGACGCCCCGTCGAATTAGAAATCTGTATTTCCGCTGGCAGTCCCGAATCCTCGCAAGCCTGCGCCCAAGACCTGGCGGCAAAAAAAGTGGACCTGGCAATGATCGGTTTGGATATCTTCGTTGACTACGGCACGTTCAGCGCTGCCGGCATTCCCGTCATCGGTGCCGTGCCGATTCTTCCCAGTGATTACACCGCCGACGCCATCTACATCACCGCTGGCAACCTCGTCGTCCAAGGTTCCACTGCTAACGCGATTACAAATCCAAAATATCTCGGATTAAAAAAAGTTGCGATTATCGCTAATGACTCACCTGCAACTCTTTCCGCTCTAGCAACACTTGAGCCAGCCTTAGCATTCGCCGGTGCTACCGCAGTAGTCATCAAGGGAGGCGAAACCGAAACTGATGCTGGATATCGCTTGCTGATGCAGCAAGCCGCCGCCACCAACCCTGAAGCCATTGTCTCGATGTACGGACAATCAGGCTGCGTGGCTCTGATGCGCGCTCGGGTTGAGTTACAGGTTGAGGTCCCGGCATTCACTAACACCGCCTGCCTTGCGGACACGGTGATTAACGCTGTCGGTGATGCTGCTCAGGGGTGGTACTTCGCTGGCTCACAAGGTGGGGTCGAAAGCGCCGACACAGATCTCATGCGTCAATACGTAGCCACGGTTATTAACAAAGCACCAGCGGATGTTGATGTATTCGGGTTCACCACTCTCGGCTGGATTCAGACACTCTCCATTTGGAAAGTCGCAAAAAATATCGGACCGACGGTCACTGGATCGGCAATCACTGATTCGTTCCGACAAGGAAAGGGAACCCTGTGGGGTTC
>WLTJ01000144.1 GCA_009705435.1 Actinomycetota bacterium
CCGCACCTGTTCTCACAGCATGTGATATCTGGCAGTAGCGCCGCCGTCGCCCCCGGACTCCTTGGCGTTGTCGCTGAAGCGATCGGTGAACCGAGTCTGCCAATGTCATTGCTCTCAAGTATCGGCGATGTTGATTCGGCTGATGCCAACTATGCGCTCTGGCATCTGTCGCGTCTTGTACATGACGATCCACAACTCACCGCTGCATTTGACGCTGGACTGAACGATGTCCTTTCGCGTGTCACTCCCCAGTTCACTGGTGAGTGGAATGAATTCTTGGTTGAGTTCGGAAGTCGCGGACCAGATGAGTGGGACTTGCGTTCACCGACTTGGGAAACGCATCCACAACTTTTACTTGCTGCCCTAGATCGCGTGCGCCTGCAGTCAGATGATGAATCACCCCACGCGCGTCACCGCGAAAAAGCGACACAACGTGATGCCCTGATCGCCAAAGCTCGTGTTGCACTCAGCGACAAGCCAGATATCGCGCCACTTCTCGACCTTGGTCTTGGCGCTGGAAAAATGATGGCTCACCGCGAACGGACAAAAACTTCAATCGTGCGCGTTCTGCATGAGGCCCGCGTTGCATTTCGCGAACTTGGTCGCCGACATGGTCACGACGAACTTGTTTTTCAAGTGCTCGACAGTGAACTCGACGCTTACATCGCCAACCCAAGTTCATTCACCAACAAGTTGACCAAGCGTTACAAAGAATGGCGCGAACTCTTCGATCTTGAACCTCCGTTCATCATCGCCAATGCAACAGTCGCTCCGCTCAGTGAATGGGCCCGCAAGAATGACAATCTCGTCGCGGTCGCACACACTGGTGATGCGCTCGTCGGCGTTGCTGGTTCACCGGGTACCGCTCGTGGTATTGCACGCGTTGTTCTTGATCCAGGCGATCCAGGCGATCTCGAACCTGGCGACATTTTGGTTGCACCGTGCACAGACCCGAGTTGGACTCCACTGTTTATGACGAGTGCAGCCGTTGTGGTTAATGTCGGTGGACAGATAAGTCACGCTGTCATCGTCAGTCGTGAACTCGGTGTGCCGTGCGTTGTCTCAATCACCGATGCCACGAAACGTATCGCCGATGGTGCACTGATTGAAGTCAATGGCACCACTGGTGTCGTCACAATTCTCTAATCACAATCCCCCAACAAGAATGGAAATATTATGAGTCAGCAATACCCATCCCCAGCAGAACTTTTCAGTCTCGAAGGCGAAGTCGCCGTCGTAACTGGTGGTGGACGTGGCATCGGCGAAGGCATCGCCCGCACGTTGGCTAATGCTGGCGCAAAAGTCGTGGTTGCTGCTCGTCGTGTGAACGAAATTGAATCCGTCGCTGCTGCCATTCGCGCCGATGGCGGTCAGGCCATTGCTGTCGAAACTGATGTCACCGATGAAGAGGCCATGGATAATTTGGCCAAGGCTGCCATCAAAGAATTCGGCAAGTTGTCGATCTGGGTGAATAACGCTGGCGGTTCACCCGCCCGTTTGCCAATGACTGACTTGAAGCGCGAAGACTGGGATGCATGTATCGCCTTGAACCTCACCGCTGTGTGGGTCGGTATTCGCACTGCCGCGAAATACATGGATACTGGTTCAATCATCAACATTTCATCGGGTGCGGGCTTCGGACCAGTTCCGGGGAGTGCGCACTACGGTGCCGCTAAAGCCGCCGTGAACTCGTTGACTCTCACGGCGTGCGCCGAACTTGCTCCTCGCATTCGCGTCAACGGCATCGCCCCAGGCGCAGTGCCAACTGAGATCTTTAAGATTGCTCTCGGTGTGAAGAACGATGAAGATCTTGCCGAAATTGAGTCGCAATGGAATATTCCAATGCAGCGCTTCGGAACTTTGCTCGACATGGGTGCCGCCGTTTTATTCTTGTGCTCACCCGCTGCCAGCTGGATCAGTGGTGAAATGATTCGGGTTTCCGGAGGCGCCAAGCCCCGATGATTGAAACTCGCGAGACGTTCTGTCGCTTCTGTCATGCGGCCTGCCCACTCCACATTGACGTTGAAATCAATTCAACGGGTGCACGGACGCAAGAGGTGGTCGTCGCCGTTCGAGGCATTATGGAGGACCCTCTTTTTGAGGGTTACACATGTATCAAGGGGCGCCAACTTGCTGATCAACATCACGCTCCCGATCGCTTACGCAACCCACTTCAGCGCAGTGACGATGGCTCGTTCGTAGAAGTCACATCGAAGAATGCTCTTGACGATATTGCTCATCGCGTGCAGGCCATCATCGCCGCCCATGGTCCGCGTGCCGTCGCTACATACACCGGCACGGGTGCGTTTCAAAACTCAATCTCCATGCCGGTGACGCAGGCCTTTCATAGTGGTATTGGTTCGCCATCGTTTTACACCAGCATCACGATTGATCAACCAGCACACCTCACATCGCGTCTTCGTATGGGTGCATGGGAAGCTGGCTGGCAAAACTTTCGTGACGCTGATGTGTTACTAGCCATTGGCTATAACCCCCTTGTTTCGTCTTATGCGCCAGCCGGTGGACTACAAGGAACAAATCCTTTCGTGCGTTTGCGCCGCGCCAAAGAACGTGGAATGAAACTCATTGTCATTGACCCGCGTCGCAGTGAACTGGCGTCATTTGCCGATTTATGGTTGCCTGTCAAACCAGGTGAGGATCCGACACTTTTAGCCGGACTGATCAATGTCATTTTGCAAGAGAGTTTGCACGACAAAGATTTCTGTGATCGCTGGGTAGATCAACTTGATGATCTGCGCTCTGCTGTGACTCCTTTCAGTCCCGAAATGGTGGCCACGCGCTGTGAAGTTGAGGCTGCAGATGTTCTCACTGCAGCGCGGATGTTTGCTGCCGGGCCGCGCGGTACTGCAGGCACTGGCACAGGTCCGAACATGGCGGCCCATAGCACGCTGATGGAACATCTCGCGCTGACACTGAACGCGATCTGCGGGCGTGTTAATCGAGAGGGCGATGTTTTAGAAAGTGGCAACTTTTTATACCCAGGCGATACCCGTCGCGCGCAAGTCATTGCGCCCAGTGATCCTGCACCTGGAACACCGCACCGCGTCAGAGGTCTCAAAGGTATGCCCGGTGAAATGCTGACCAATGCTTTGGCTGAAGAGATTCTTGAACCCGGCGAAGGCAAAGTGCGCTGCTTGTTTGTCTGTGGTGGAAACCCAGTAGTGGCTTTTCCCGATCAACTCAAAACAATTGCCGCCATGAAAGATCTCGAGTTGCTCGTCGTCATCGATCATCGCATGACCCCGACCGCAGAACTCGCACACTACGTCATCCCACCGCGCCTCGAACTTGAACGCGCCGATGTACCTACAGTGATGGATCGCCGTTTTGCTTCTGCATATGTGAGTTATACACCAGCAGTTCTTCAGGCCGATGGTGACCTTTTGTCCGAGTGGGAAGTCTTTGCAGGTCTTGCGCAGCGATTAGGCACGCCTATTCCTTTACCCGGAGGTGATCTGCCACTAGATGGATCCGCCGATGATGACATGGTGCTTGATTTTTCATTCGCCAAAAGTCGCTTACCTATGAGTGAGATCCGCGCCAAACGCAGCACCATTCACGAAGAACTTGCAATCAAGGTTGTAGCTGCTGACTCCGATGCGTCGGCACGTTTCGTAGTTGCTCCACCCGATGTGGTGGAAGAGATCGCCGTCGTACTCACCGAAAGCACTGGTGCCGAAGTGATCGATGGTTTTGATGCTACGAAGTTTCCCTTCCGTCTGATTAGCCGTCGTCTCAAGCATGTATTGAATTCTCTCGGACGAGAAATCCCGGGTCTCGCGCGAGTTGGCACAACGAACGCTGCGTATATGAACCCACTTGATATGCGAGACCTCTCATTAAGTGACGGCGAATTAGTACGCATTACTTCACCGTCTGGCGAAGTCGTTGGCGTGGCCGAAGGTAGCGACACCATTAAACGTGGAGTCATCTCGATGTCACACTCATGGGGCGGTTCAATCACCGATGAAGATGTTCGCCTTCACGGCACACCTACGAATCGTTTGTGCACTGTTGAAAGTGGTCGCGATCCCATTAACGGTATGGCTATTCAAAGCGCAATACCTATTGCAGTCACCAAGGTTTAACTATCCGATTGTGCGACCCTGAAAATCGCCGATCAACGACACCTGAACATTGTTGCCGACAGTACTCGTCGCCATCTGCTGAAGTTTCGTTGCGTAGTACGCCTCACGCAGGTCGCCTTCGGATAAAGCGTTGTACGTCGGGTAGATGGCGCGCCGATCACGCTGCGAGTTATTTGCTCCACTGCGATGTGGAGTCCTTGAATGAAACCACAAAGTTTGCCCAGCACTCAGCGGAGCCATCGTCCATTCCAGAGATTGCACAACGTCATTGGCGATACATCCCACATCGTTCATTGACAACACTTCACCGAAGCAATGACTGACTACTTCTAAACAGCCGTTGAGTTCGTCAGCGTCGTCAATACCGAGCATGCACGAAATATGACTATCAATAAATGGATAAGCCGGTGCATCTTGATGAGGTGCATACCCCGCTCCGCCGACCAACTTATAATTTATTTTCTCTTTATACAGCACCGCTTGCTCACCGATGAGCAAACTTGCGCATTTCAACATTGAACCGCTCGTCAGTAGCGCACGAATACCACTATGAAATGGCGTGAAGTTCTCCGTGCGACACAACTTGGGGCCAAAGTCAGTCATCTCGCGATAATGCAGCCATGGCCCACCTTCATCAGACCACGACGAGATGTCATCTATCCATCCACGCAACTGTTTTATGCCATCATCGTCAAGAGTGTTAATCAAAACCCAGCCATGATCATCAAAGAAAACTTTCGCCGCAGAGTCACCAGTTGCAAATGATTGCATCGTCACACCCGACTCAATGAATGAATGGCATCGACCCAATGTTCAAGATCAGGTACGACTGCTCCTGCAACTTTTGCTGAATCATCGGCGATGCGTAG
>WLTJ01000145.1 GCA_009705435.1 Actinomycetota bacterium
AGACGCTCACCGTGCATCACGGTTTCTACCGAGTCGGCAATTACTTCACGGCTGACAAGTGAAGCGCGCATTCCTTCATGACCCATGGAAATTCCATCGCTGACAGTGATCGTTCCGAATTCAAGAGCCACTCCGCCAGCGGAGCGCACACCTTCTTTAGCCGCCGCTGTCAAACGCCGAATCGACATATTGCAAGGGGTGATTTCGTTCCACGAGGATGCAACACCTACTTGAGGTTTCTCCCAGTCATCATCGGTGAGCCCGACCGCACGCAGCATGGCGCGCGATGCAGCCTTTTGAATGCCGTCTGTGACATCACGACTTCGGGGCTTCACATCAACAGGTGTGCCCACTGTGGTTTGGTTGGTGTTCTCAGCCATGCCTCCACGGTAGCCGTAGGGCCACTGCTACGACACGCTGATAACTACTTCAGGTGGCGATCTTCTTACGCGGTCCACGCACGAAAACGGTCATGATCGGAACAAGGTACAAGAAGTAGGTGATGACTCGAATTCGCTCGGCCTCTTTGTGCCAACCAAATAGACCCTTCATGAAATCATAAAAAGTGCCCTCTGCCCATGGACCAGATGTCACAGTCCACGCTGGCTCAACGAGCCAGCCGCTCTCGAAACCGAATAGTTCGCGCAACTCATGGAACGCCTTGCCGACTAATCCAGCAGCGAAGAAGATCAACATCACGCCAGTGACCAAGAAAAATGCGCGTAAGTTGAGGCGATTACCACCCTTGTAGACGAGATAGCCCAAAGCTCCAGAGATTGCTAAACCGATGAGTCCACCGAGGACGACTTTGGCCCCCGAGGCACTGCTCGTTTCGGCGCCCAATAAAAACAAGGCCGTTTCTAAGCCTTCGCGAAAAACAGCCACGAAGGCAATGGCCGCGAGGGCTTTGGCTCCAGTTGCTTGGTCAACTTGTGAACGCAATTCGGCTCCAAGATTGCGCGCATTTTCGCGCATCCAAAAAATCATCCAAGTCAGAACACTCGCTGCGGCGACCGCAATGACACCTTCTGTGGCTTGCTCCACCTTGCCGTTGAGGCCCCCAACTGCCAAGTGGATTGCGACGCCAAAGATCAGACATAAAGCCAGGGCGGCAAAAGTGCCCTTCCACATGGCGGCCAGATCGTGTGACCGTCCAGTCTTGACGAGGTAACCGGCCAGAATTGCGAGCACGAGAGCAATCTCGAGCCCCTCACGTAACGTAATCAGAAATGAAGCACCCATAAGTTGAATGTTAGGCACTCCTAACACTTTTTGCAAGGTGTACCTAACAAAAAGGTATCACTCCTGTTAGGTGACTACTTTCGCCCGAAACCAAAGAGTTGCTGGGCGACCTTTCGCATCTGGATTTCTTCGGCCCCCTCGGTGATTCGGTAGCGACGGTGGTGGCGGTAAATGTGCTCAAAGGGCATATGTCGGCTGTAACCGACTCCGCCGCAGGTTTGCATGGCACGGTCTGCTGCATCGCAGCAAAGTCGATTGGCGCGGTAGTTGCACATCGCCACCAAATGCGTGAACTCCATGAATCCCTCAACGTCAGGGCGATCACTCTTATGTGAGCCGTCCATTAGCGACGCTGTGTAACGGATCAGTTGGCGCAACATGGCAGCCTCGGTGTGTAACTCCACGAGCGGAAACTGAATGCCTTGATTGGTGGACAATTTCTTACCCCATGTCACTCGCGAATTGGCGTAAGCCACAGCCTCATTAATGCAGTATTGCGCCGCCCCCAAGGAAGATGCCGCTTGACGAATTCGATTCTCATGCACAAAGTGCTGAGCCAAATCCAAACCATGTTCAAGACGTCCGAACACCGCGTCATGGGAAACACGCACATCTTTCATACTCACTTCAGCGTGATCGGTTGGCATGTTAAAAGTCCACCAAAAGAAATCCACGTTGAAGCCCGGGTTATCAGTAGGCACCAGAAATGCGGATATTCCTACTGGATTGCCGGCTTCCCCCGACGTTCGGGCAAAAATAATGTCGTGAGTGGCGTGATGTAATCCACTATTCCAGCGCTTCATTCCATTGATCACCCATTCATCGCCATCACGTACGGCGGTGGTCTCCAAATAGGTGGCATCACTTCCGTGATTCGGTTCGGTGAGGCCAAAAGCTAAACGCTTCGTACCATTTAAGAATCCTGGCATCCACTCTTGCTTTTGCTGTTCCGTCCCAAAGTCGCGCATCATCAACACCGTTGGAAAGTTGCCCACAACTGAAGATTCGTTTTGTAGATCGTTGAATAAGCCAAGACCCTTGGTCGCCAAGTGCTCACGGATAATCGCCATCTCCAGATTGCTGGCACTCCGCCCACCGAATTCGGAAGGTAGCGCTAGACGCAACCAACCGGCCACATCGGCGCGCCGGCGCATCTCACGCAACAGTTCTTCCCAGTCGGCACGTGGGACACCGTCATTCTCAAAATCGGTGCGGGCCCATTCGCGCCGATGGTCGAAGAAGCGCTCGTTGTCGTCTTGAGCCTGTAACGGGCGAATCTCGCGTTCAATAAAATCATCAAGATCTCTGAGCGTCTGTTGAATCTCTTCGGGGATAGCAAAGTCCATAGCCTGACCGTAATCCCCCCCTTGGTTCGCCTCTGCACCCCGAGCGAGGTCAAGGTAAACTTTCTGACTAGTCGTCAGAAAAGCGGCAACCCAGAGTTCCTCAATCACCATGATTTCTCCTCACATTCCCCTCCCTAGCGACGACAACGAGTTCCGAGATCTCGTTCGGACCTGGTTGCACGACAACGTCATCGGTGACTTTGCCGCTCTACGCGGACGAGGCGGACCCGGCGACGAAGATATTGGTTTTGACATTCGTATTGAATGGGAAAAAGTTCTTGGTCAAGCTGGTTGGATCGGTCTTGGTTGGCCCACCGAATACGGTGGTCGCGGTGCCACTGTGAATCAACAAATCATTTGGGCGGAAGAATACGTGCGCGCCGAGGCACCAGCACGCACCAATCACATGGGTGAAAATCTTCTTGCTCCGACCATCATCGAGTACGGAACGCAAGAACAATGCGATCTCTTCTTGCCAGGAATTTTACGCGGCGAAGAACGCTGGTGCCAGGGGTACAGCGAGCCCAATGCCGGAAGTGATCTCGCCAATGTTCAAACCAAAGCTCACCTAGATAGCGGCGAGTGGATCATCAATGGGCAAAAAGTTTGGACTTCATTGGCTCATGTGAGCCACTGGTGTTTCATCGTGGCACGTACCGAACCTGGTTCGCAGCGCCATGCAGGCCTCACATTTCTTCTCGTTCCGATGGATCAATCTGGAGTCGAGGTACGACCAATCCTGCAACTCACCAAGGGCGGCGAATTCAACGAAACGTTTTTCACTGATGCTCGTACGCCAGCCGAGATGGTGGTCGGCACTCCCGGTAACGGTTGGGGTATTGCCATGGCGTTGCTCGGTTACGAGCGCGGCATCTCAACGCTGGCTCAACAAGTGGGATTTGAACGCGAACTTGAGTCAACAATCCAATTAGCCCGTGACTTCGCCAAGATTGACGACCCAGTGACGCGACAAAAACTCATCAAGGCATACATCGGGTTGCGTTTACTCAAACTCAACGCCCTGCGGAGCATGTCAGCAAAGGGAGTGCCAGGACCTGAGGCCAGCATTTCTAAACTCTTTTGGGGCACTTGGCACCGCGATCTTGGCGAGTTAATGATTGACATCATGGGGCCAACGGGCTTGATTGGTGAAGGATTTCCTTACGAATTGACCCTTGAACAGAAACTCTTCCTGTTCACACGCTCCGACACGATCTACGGTGGGTCTAACGAGATTCAACGCAATGTCTTGGGCGAGCGCGTGCTCGGCTTGCCGCGCTGATACAAAGGGAAACAACATGCCAGAGATCAGAACTCAGAACCCAACCTATGTCCCTGGACATGGATTACTCGCTGGCAAAGGGGTACTCATCACTGCCGCTGCAGGAAGTGGCATTGGTTCATCAACCGCGCGCAAATGCATCGAAGAGGGAGCTCGCGTTGTGATCTCCGACAAACATGAACGCCGTCTTGCCGAAACCGCCTCCGAACTTGGCGTTGTGGGAATCGCCTGCGATGTCACCAACGAAGAGAGTGTGCAAAATCTCATCGCCCAAGCAGCCATTGAATTAGGCGGCATCGATGTCTTAGTGAATAACGCTGGTCTCGGCGGGACTGCTGAATTGCATGAGATGACCGATGAACAATGGTCCGTCGTCCTTGATGTGACTTTGAACGGCACAATGCGTTGCACCCGAGCGGCGCTCAATCACATGTACCCACGCGGCACTGGAGTCATCGTCAACAATGCCAGCGTTCTGGGTTGGAGAGCCCAAGAAGGCCAAGCCCACTATGCCGCGGCGAAAGCGGGCGTGATGGCTCTGACACGCTGCGCAGCCATAGAAGCGGGACCCCGCGGCGTGCGCATCAATGCCGTCTCACCAAGTATCGCCATGCATGCCAATCTGGCAAAAGTAACGAGTGATGAATTACTCGTCGAACTTTCTCAACGGGAAGCCTTCGGACGCTTTGCTGAACCCTGGGAGATTGCCAACGTCATTGTTTTTCTTGCCAGCGATTATTCGAGTTACATGACTGGTGAAGTCATTTCTGTCAGCAGCCAACATCCATGAGCATTGACTTAGAAAAACTTGATGGAATCGGGATCATCACGATCAACCGACCTGAACGCAAAAATGCTTTCACTCGTTCGCAATACGAAGACCTCGCCTCGGCGCTGAAAGAAATTGACGCCGACGATTCCGTGCACGTGGCGATACTCACGGGTGCTGGCGGAGCATTTAGTTCGGGGCAAGATCTCAAAGAGATGGCTGAGATGGCAACTGCCGTTGCCAGTGGGGCTCCTGCTTCCACACAGCCAGGTGGGTTCACCGTGTTGCTTGATGGACTAGAAACATTCTCTAA
>WLTJ01000146.1 GCA_009705435.1 Actinomycetota bacterium
AAAACCTCATACGCCGAGGTATAGCGTTTGGAAGTCTCCAACCACACAGATTCATCAAGTTGAGGTGGCGGACCATCTCCCTTGTAGCCAGCGTCTGCTAACGCTCGACGAATGATTTCCTTATCCATACTGATTGGCTCCAAACCTTTGGCAAAGCGTTCTGGGAACGATTCAGCATCCCAAAATCGCGAGGAGTCGGGAGTATGCATTTCGTCAATCAGCAATAACTTTCCTTCCGAGTCAAGACCGAACTCATATTTTGTGTCAGCCAAAATCAAACCCGCTCGCTGGGCGACTTGCTGACCCCGAGCAAAGAGTGCGAGGGCAACGCGTTGAACCTCTGCCCACAACTCGGGTTCAACTAGACCCTGATCAACAACTTGATCGCAGGTGAGAGCCTCATCATGATGACCCATCTCTGCCTTCGTCGTGGGGGTCACAATCGCTGCCGGTAATTGCTGGTTCTTTTTCAAACCATCAGGAAAGGCATATCCGTAGATATCGCGCGCTCCATCTTCGTAGCGTTTCCATAAAGAAGTAGAAGTCACTCCAGTGATGTAGCCACGAACAATCACTTCGACAGGCAAAGGCTGAGCGGCGATGGCAATCAGGACATTCGGATCAGGCATTGACAAAGCATGATTCGCTACAATGTCGCGGGTGTTATCAAACCACCACTTAGCCAACTGGTTGAGGACTTGACCCTTCATCGGAACCGTGGCCATGATTTGATCAAATGCTGACAGCCGATCAGTGGTGACAAATAATCTTTGACCGTTTAGTAATTCATAGCTCACTCGGACTTTGCCGACACGACGATTTTCCAGCGGCAACTCAATGTCGGTTAAAACATCCGTGTACTGCTGATCATGATTGTTTGACATGTTGTACTCCTGACTTGAATAGGTTGAGGGCTAAACCATGGACACCGGTTGGCGAACCAGAGCGACTTTGACGCTGGGTGACATGGTTTTCTGGATGGGGCATCAATCCCAAAACCAAGCCAGACGAATCACTCAGTCCTGCAATGTCGTCAATCGACCCATTCGGATTCATCGGCCCCTGACCGGCAGCCGGTTTTCCATCATGATTGACATAACGCAAAGCCACCATGTCATTGTCGTGAAGGTACGTCAGTGTTTTATCTGAGGCCACCACACGACCTTCACCATGAGCGACGGGACAGGTGATATTGCTCGTTAGCCCCGCTGTCCAGATGCTGAGGCGCGAAACGGGTGCCAAAGTAACCCAGCGACAGACAAAGTTTCCGTGGTCGTTATGGGCGAGGGCGATTTGTTGTTGCGTCGTCAGCGATTCAGGGTCACCAGTCAATAAACCAGAACGAACCAACATCTGAAAGCCATTACAGATGCCAATAACTGGCACCCCAGCAGCAACTCGTGTACGCAGAATCCCGCCGATGCGATGATTTAGTTCGTCGGAAAACACTCGGCCCGAACCCAAAGCATCGGCGTAAGAAAAACCTCCAGCAACAGCGATGATTTGCGCGGAGGAAAGATTCTTGGATTCCTCTGGCAGATCGGTCACTTGAATGAACACGTGATCACAATCGGCCTGAGAAAACGCAAAGGCTAGATCGTGATGACGGTTCGTACCCGGCGCAACCAAAATCGCTACGGTCGGCTTCATACCTCACCCGACCAAGCAGTCGCCATCTGAGTGCGACTCACGCAAAATTGTGTGTCGTGAGTGCGGCAATGCAAATCAGGGTCCTCGCTGACTGTGCCAAGTAGGACGGCGAGCCCCAATCGTTCGCACACTTCATCGACGAGATTCGGATCAACTTCCAAAAGAATGCGGCCATTTGATTCTGCATAGAGTGCCACGACATCCGTCGCGGCGACGGCACGGATATCCACATCCAGACCGAATGGCGACGTGAGGCAATATTCTGCCAAGGCAACAGCCAATCCACCTTCACTACAGTCGTGGGCCGAACGAATCTTGCCTTCTCGTATCAACTCGTATAACGCTCGATAGCGCAATGGCGCAGTCGTGTCAGGTTGAGGGACTAAACCACCATGGTCGCTTCCCAGGAGAAGATCCAAATGACTGCCACGCAATTCATCGTTGGTCAATCCAGTCATCACAATGGCACTACCAATTGTGCTCAGCGTTGAACTCATGCATTGATCCACCTCGGGCACGTGTGCCAAGGCGGTAATCACCAAAGTCGGTGGAATGGATTGGCGCACACCTGAGTCAGATTCATATTCGTTATTCAGAGAATCCTTACCCGACACAAAGGGCGCACTAAAAGCAAGAGCCGCAGCGCAACAACCGTCAACGGCGTGCACCAAGTCTCCCAATGTGGATGGCCGAGACGGATCTCCCCAAGAAAAGTTGTCCAATAGCGCCACAGCGGAGGGGTCTGCGCCAACAGATACGACATTGCGCATCGCTTCATCAACGGCGGACCACGCCATGGATCGACAGTCATAAAGTCCATAGCGCGCGTTGACCCCGATACCGAGTGCAAAACCATTTTCGTCTTCGGGACGAACGATGACGACTCCATCTGATGGTCCGGTTTGCCATGGAGCAGACATCGGACCAATGACGGTTGCTCCGAGAATTTCGTGGTCGTAGCGGCGGATGACCGCTTCTTTGGAAGCAATGTTTGGGTGAGCCAATAACTGGCACACCATCTGCGCGTGATCTGCTACATGACGTGAGGTGGTAGCCAGAGTCGGGTGAGGTTCAAGGTCGGCGATCATTTCTCGTTGTGGACGACCATCAAAAAGAAAGTCTGTCGGCATATCAACGACGATCTCAGAACCGTGTTGGACAATCAAACGTCGCGTTCCCGTGAACTCTCCGATCACCGTCGCCTTGACTCCGCGTGCGAGGCAACGATGCAGTACTTCTGACACATCGCGAGGATCCACACCAAGCACCATTCGTTCTTGTGCTTCTGACAGCCAGATCTCCCACGGACCCAAGCCAGGATATTTGCGTTCCACCAAGGCGAGGTCAATCGTGGCTCCCAACTTCTCCGCCATCTCGCCGACCGCTGAAGACAATCCACCGGCACCACAATCAGTCAGCGACGTACATAACGGCACCTCGCGATCAAGTAAATCAACTAACACTTCACCGACTAAGCGCTCGACGATCGGATCACCAATCTGCACCGAAGCCCCAGCCACGGAACCAGTACTGGCGTCAACCGTCATTGAAGAGAAAGTCGCACCTTTGATTCCGTCGCGTCCCGTGGCGCCGCCAATCACCACAATTTGATCGCCCACTCGCGGTTCACCAATAGCGTCGTAGCCCCGCAAAACTCTGCCAACGCAACCACAAAACACTAAGGGATTAGCGATATAACCCTCATCGTAAAGAACTGCACCAGCAACTGTGGGCACACCAATCTTGTTGCCATAATCAGCCACACCCGCAACAACACCTTCACGAATCATCTCTGGGTGCAAGACCCCGCGAGGTAACTGATCGGGCCGTGTGTCCGCTGGGCCAAAACACAACACATCGGTGAGTGCCACAGGAATCGCTGGTGCGGCTAAGACATCGCGCACCACGCCACCCACTCCGGTATTCGCTCCACCAAAAGGTTCTACGGCACTTGGATGATTGTGCGTTTCGGCCTTAATGGCCAGGGCGTGAGAATCGCCAAAACGAACGATGCCGGCGTTGCCATCAAAAGCCGAAACAACAAAAGAAGCATTAATGGTTCGTGTGCAATCACGCAGTTGACGTAATAGTGGCGCTACTACATCGCCTCGTGTTGTGGTGATGCGTGCCGTAAATGTTTTGTGTGAGCAGTGTTCACTCCAGGTTTGGGCGATTGTCTCAATCTCGGCATCAGTCGGATCTCGTCCCTCGGTGGCAAACCATTGCTGAACAACAAGCAGTTCGCTGTGATCAAGAGCCAAACCACGTTGCCGATTGAGTTGAGAAAGTTGCACATCGCTTAAGCCACGCAGCGCAACAGTTTCTACACGGCTTTGCGTTCCGTCAGAACTCGTCGGCACGAAACCAGGGTTGACCCTCGAGCGGTCCCAGATTTCCACGACAGGATTGCACAGGATGCGTTCCACTAACTCGCTCACGGCACTGTCATCAAGATGCGTCGCTCCCAAAATGCGATGTGCCGACCCTGTGGCGATACGAACGTCTAAACCTAAACGAGCGGCACTCTCTTGCATTTGAAAAGCTACGCGGTCTGTCACCCCCGCCCGACGAGCAACCTCCACGACCAATTCACTCGAGGCGGCCGGGTCCTCATCGGGGTTAACAAAAGTGACAGCAACCTGCGGTCCGAACGGCTCACTGATGAGCGACTGTGCCAGACGTTGCGCGTCCACTTCATCGCCGCATCCTGACACAAAGTACAGATCACAGGATTCAAAAGTCAGTCCAGAAAATCCAAGTCGCGAGGCCGCTTGAGATAAGGAGTAGACCTGATGAGAGCCCCGAGGAGCGGAGACCCTCCACCAACTTTTAGGGGAGAAAACCGAGGAAACAGGCACTAAGACGAGAGTAAAGGTTAGGAGTCTTCACAATCCATGTAGCAAGCAGTGATTCGTTTTACTTTCTATAAAAATCATCTGAAGTTGATTAATTTTTTGTAAAACAGAGACTGAGATCAGATCCTTGGAGGGTCAACTTCAATTCTGATTTTTGAATGCGCCGGCCGCTCGGTATTCATAAAAGCGTGAGTGAGCACATCATGACTACTCGCCCGCACTAGCCATTTCTCGCGGTGTGCCACCACTGTGATCCCACCCATTGCGGATAAGGAAGTTGCAAATGCGCCACCACCTTCACCTTCAATGACCGCTAATGCCGAGACAGGCGGAAAACCCAACATTTCGCGGCGAGCCAATTCTGCTTGACTGAGAATTCCGGGATCACCGGCCACGGCGGCCAGAACCACAT
>WLTJ01000147.1 GCA_009705435.1 Actinomycetota bacterium
GCGGCAAGCCGACTTTGATCAGTATGTAGTGCTTCGATCTGTTGTGGAAGTTCAGTCACCGTGACGGCAATCTCCGTGGTTCGCTGTCCGAGAGTGTCAATGTCGCCCGAGAGTTCGCTGAGTTGATGAGTCACTTCGCTGCCCACTTGAGTGACGCGAGCATTGAGACTGATGATCTTTCCGTCGACCTCTTGGAGACGACGAGAGGCCTCTGCTTCGGTGGACGAGAAAGTGTTGAGTTGAGAGCGAAGTTCGTCAATCTGCCGCCGCAGTTCGACGACCTCGGCCGGGTCAACCGGAGGAGTTTTCGGTGTTCGCTTAAACAATCCCATGCGACCTCTAGGGTAGTTCTACAATCGAAGCGTGAAGTGCATCGCCATCGTTATTGCCATGTCATCAGAGGCGGAACCGATTCTGAGGGCACTTAACGCTCAAGAAATCTCGGCAGTCCCGTTGTTGCCTTTCAAGTTCTATGAGGCTCATCGCAGTACATGTCGGATCATCATTTCGGTGAATGGGGTCGACAAACATCACGGAGTTGACTCCATTGGAACTGAGTCGGCGGCACTGAATACATATTGTGTGATTGATCGTTTCAAACCTGATTTAGTTATTTCGGCTGGCACCGCAGGTGGATGGGGTGCGCGTGGGGCGGTGATCGGTGATGTGTATCTCAGCGATCAAAAGTTTGTGCATCATGACAGGCGCATCGGGATCGCCGGATTTTCAGAATATGGCATTGGCTCCTACGCCGCTGTGCCTGTGAGCGCTTTGGCGCGGGCGTTGAATGTCAAACAAGGAATAGTGACGACCAGTAACTCACTCGACGAAAACGATGATGATCGTCGGTTGATTGCGGAGTCAGGCGGTTCGGTCAAGGATATGGAAGCTGCCGCTGTGGCCTATGTCTGCGAAATGATGTCGACCCCAGTCATGGCAGTTAAAGCCATCACTGATCTGGTTGACCATCCCACGGCGACAGCAGAACAATTCACCGCCAACCTGACTATGGCATCTCGACGACTGGGGGAGAATCTGCTCAAGATCATGGACTTCTGCGCCCCTCGCTCGGTACGGGATCTTGACGGCTAGGGCAATTTTCCTTCGCGTTGGTGACGGCTCTATCTTCCCGTACACTTCAGGTTTCCGCCGCGGGGTGGAGCAGTCTGGTAGCTCGTCGGGCTCATAACCCGAAGGTCACAGGTTCAAATCCTGTCCCCGCCACCAAGTGTTTGAGGCCTGTCAGCTTGCTGGCAGGCCTCAAACTATTTTGTAGTGCTTCGCGAACTTTGAAAGAACGCAATGAAGGATTCCGTTTCAGCGCATTGGAGCGAGCGACTGTGCGCTTGTCTACTCGTGACCGATAGGCTAAAGGGGTTACGGAATGTGGCGCAGCTTGGTAGCGCACCTGCTTTGGGAGCAGGGGGTCGGAGGTTCGAATCCTCTCATTCCGACCAGTTGATGTTGATTGGTGGCGTACTGCGTGCGTGCCGTGTGGACTTTTTAATGCTGTGCACGAAATTCTGCTGAGCAATGTGCGTAAGAACCCATACACCAGCAACTAGTAAGTCAGCGTGAAGCGCTGATGCTCCCAATTTTCAAGTGCAGCATGCGGTGAGCCAGTTGATTCAAGCAAGTGGCGCGCCAATAAACCTTTCGCTGCTTTGGCATCGTGGCCGGCAATCTTGCCTGACTTCTCAATAAAGGTCACCGAACTCAAGCTTGCATATGTGTCAGGTGTTGGAGTCCACGCGGCGCGGTGTTCGTTAGGGAGCAAATCAATCACATGATGACCAGCGAGCCGTGCGTTCAAAGCCTTCGACAAAGGTTCGCGCCACCAGGTGGACAACTTTCTGATAGGGGCAAACGACGCACCCATTTTCAATTTGTAATCCGGTATCTGATCGTCAAACCCCACCAGACCGAGCAGTCCAGAAAGAACGATGATTGATTCGGTCGCTCGGGCATGAACCTTGGCGCTCATTGTTGCGGGCGACATGTGATCCCAAACGACACCGGTGTAGCGCTGATGGGCTGCCATTGTTGGAGCACCAGCGATTGAAGTGTTTATTTCCTGAGCACGTGCCAAATGTTTGCCCCCGACACCAAGCAACTTGGTATCCCCGCCTCCAAGTTCTTCAAGGGCAGTCACGATCTGAGAACGGTATTTTCCAAGGGCTTTGCCGAACTCGCCCGTGGATGCCCTCCATTTGGGGGCATCACCGCCCTCGGCCTTGCCCTCAGAGGGGGGCAGCAAAATTGCAATAGGAGATGACGTTCGACTCACGGTACAAATTCAACTCTATGGCGGTATCGGGTATCGTGATCTTCATGAAAATTCATGTAGATGCCGAAAAATGCCAGGGACATAATCGTTGCTATGCGCTTGCCCCCGAACTATTTGATGTTGATGATTACGGCAACGCCGTGGTGATTGGTGACGGCTCTGTCGCCCCTGAACTTGAAGACCGTGCCCGTTTGGCATTGGCGAATTGTCCCGAATTCGCCATCACGATTTCCGAATGATTGTCTGACCCCCCTCATGACATCGACTGAAGATTTCACGCCCGTCACCGATTGGGCAACCGACTTTGATCACGCCGATCCGCAATACAACCGCAACGCGCACGCGATCTGGGCTGAACTTCGCGGTACTTGTCCGGTCGCTCACTCCGAGCGTTATGGCGGCACCTGGTTACCAACGACTCACGAGTACGTGCGCGAAATCGCCTACGACACTGAAAACTTTACGAGTCGTGCGGTCATCGTTGAAAAAATGATTCCCCCAGATCCGGCACCTATAGGTGGCGCACCTCCGATTACCAGTGATCCACCATTTCATATTGAGGCTCGCAAACTTTTGCTGCCGCCATTCGCTCCGAAAAAGATTGAGTTGTGGGAACCCGAAGTTCGCAAACTGTGTCGCACGCTTCTTGATTCGATGATGGACGATGTCGCATCTGGAAAATCGATTGATGCCGCCGCCGATTACGCCAAACGCATTCCGGTTAACGTGATTTCACGCATGCTCGGTTTCCCCATGAGCGATGAGGACTTGTTCCTTGAGTTCGTTCATGATGTTCTTGAGGGCATTGATGATGCGCCAGAAATTCGGTTTGTCAAGATTGAGCGTTTGATTCAATACATCGTCACGCAAATTGAAGAGCACGTTGAGAATCCGCGCGATGACCTCACGTCGTATTTGATGGACGTTGAACTTTTCGGATCAAAGTTGTCGGTCGAACATATCGGTGGCTCGATCATCTTGTTGTTGATCGCTGGCATCGACACCACCTGGAGCGCCATCGGTTCAAGCTTGTGGCATCTCGCTCATAACCCCGATGACTTGGCGCGTTTAGTGGCTGATCCATCGCTCATCCCCACTGCTGTTGAAGAGTTTTTACGGGCGTATGCACCGGTGACAATGGCTCGCCTTGTCGCCAAAGATCACGACTTCCACGGTTGTCCGATGAAAGTTGATGATTGGGTATTGTTACCATTCCCAGCCGCCAACCTTGATCCCAAAGTTTTCCCCGATGCCGACAAAGTGTTGATTGATCGTGCTGAAAATCGTCACTCGGCTTTCGGACTTGGGATTCATCGTTGCCTCGGTTCAAACTTGGCCCGACTTGAACTCACGATCGCGATTGAAGAATTCATCAATCGCTTCCCATCGTTCACTCTTGCAGGCACCGAAGATGATGTGGTGTGGAGCGTCGGACAAATTCGCGGACCACGTGAACTACCGGTAAAAGTGTTAGCTCAGTAAGAAGTACAGAGCAACGATCAACCAGAGTAAAATGCTGTGACGCTCACTGAACCGGGACAGTATTGGGCCGAACAACTCTTGGGGTGGGCAATCCCAGAAGAAATCGTTGCGCAGGCTGAGGTTCCGCCGTGGGCGCATGATCCCAAGACCTTTGCCGTCGATGAAACTCTTGATCCAATGAGTCCGATCTTTGAACTCGCTCGCGAACTTCTACCGTTAGAAGGCGGCAGTGTGATGGATATTGGTTGTGGTGGCGGACGATCGTCACTACCGCTTGCGCCACGCGCGAAACACATCGTGGGTGTTGACGAAAACCCAGCGATGTTGGCGCGCTTCCAACAGGCCGCGGACGAAGCAGGAGTCTCGTTCACGGAGATACACGGGCGATTCCCTAATGTCGTCATCGAGGCCGAACTTGCGGGTCAACCCATTGCACCCTGCGACATTGTCGTGTGTCATCACGTCTTCTTCAATGTTGCCGATCTTGAACCATTTGTTGTTGCGTTAACCGCGATGGCACGACTAGGAGTTGTCGTTGTGATGCCGAAGAAGCATCCTCAATCGACGTGGAACGAAGGTTGGAAACACTTCTGGAATATTGATCGCCCAGACGGCCCCACTTCCGACGATGCAGTCAAAGTGATTGAAGGACTTGGGCTTGAGCCTGAAGTATTTGTGGTTGAGCGCCCACCGATGTCGCGGCATGCCGAAGACCCAGCGTCACTAGTTGCCTCCGCTCGACGACGCTTGTGTTTACCCGCACATCGTGACGCCGAAATTGAGGAATGGTTACGTGACCAACCTCCAGCATTTATGAGCGATGTGGTTGTACTGCGGTGGCCCGGAGGTCTTTCGTAGAACCGCTGCGCTGGCCTTCGTAGATGCCGTGCTTCGGCGAAATGGCATACGCAACGATGCACACGATTCCTGCAGGAATTGCCATATCGGCTCCGAACAATTCAATTGCCAAGACCGCACACGCAATCGGTGCATTAGCGGCTGCCCCAAAGACTGCGGCAAGACAAGCTGCAGTGGTAAGAGTGGGGGAGAGATGTAGCGGTCCAGACATTGCCGATCCAAGAGTTGCGCC
>WLTJ01000148.1 GCA_009705435.1 Actinomycetota bacterium
AGCATGACTCGGCAACGTTCACGTCAATCATCACTACCGTGGCCAATGCTCGCCTTAGCTGGCGTCAGTGTTGCCTTTTTCGCCTTACCTTTCGCTGGATTGATATGGCGCGCTCCCTGGAGCAAAGTCACTGACATTCTTTCCGAAAAGTCAGTCGGTACCGCACTGTGGCTATCACTTGAGACGTCATTGATCACAGCCCTCATCTCCTGTATTTTTGGCGTTCCCTTGGCCTGGCTTTTAGCCCGCGTCAATTTCCCTGGACGAAGTTTTGTGCGCGCTTTGGCCACCCTGTCAATGGTCCTACCACCAGTCGTTGGTGGTGTTGCACTCTTTTTCTCATTTGGACGGCGAGGGCTCTTTGGCCAATACCTCAATGATTGGTTTGGCATTCGACTCCCCTTTACAACTGCAGGTGTCGTGATCGCTCAATGTTTCGTGGCGATGCCTTTTTTGGTGCTCACTGTTGAAGCCGCGATCCGTCAACTTGATTCACGTTATGAAGATGCTGCGCGCACATTAGGTGCTTCACGGCTTTATGTTTTTCGACGCATCACTCTGCCCAGTATCAAACCTGCTCTCGTTGCCGGTGTGGCCTTAGCTTGGGCGAGAGCGCTCGGTGAGTTCGGAGCCACAATAACTTTCGCAGGCAACTTGCCAGGAACAACTCAGACAATGCCCCTAGCAACCTATTTAGCTCTTGAGAGCGACCCTGAGGCGGCACTGATCTTAAGCATGTTGATGATCACGGTGTCTTTTGTGGTTCTTGTCGGTCTGCGTGACCGTTGGCTTGGACATCAACGAAATGATCTGGTCTCATGACCACTCATTTCAACTTCTCCGTGACTCAAGGTGACTTCAATCTGAAGATTGACGCTTCTGTCAATGACGGAGAGGTCCTCGCTGTCTTGGGACCCAATGGCTCCGGAAAATCAACGTTGCTGCGGCTGCTGAGTGGCTTACAGCAGATTGATACGGGCCACATTAGTTCTCGCAATATTCAATGGGATAGTCCCGCCGATGACATATTCGTTGAAGCGCAACAGCGACGCGTCGGCGTGGTGTTTCAGGATTATCTCTTATTCAAAGAGCTATCTGCTGTCGAGAATGTTGCGTTTGGTCTACGTGCCCAAGGTGTCAATAAGGCGACTGCAGTAGAGCAGGCACGTGCATTGTTGCAACAAGTCGGACTGTCTGAGCATCTTCACAAAAAGACTCCCACTCTCAGCGGTGGTCAAGCACAACGAGTTGCTTTAGCTCGAGCATTGGCAATTCAACCTCACCTATTACTTCTTGATGAACCTCTAGCAGCTCTCGATGTTGCCACCCGTCAGACGGTGCGACGAGATCTACGGCGCTATTTATCCTCCTTTCAAGGTGCGGTTGTCTTAGTAACGCATGACCCTATTGATGCCTATGCATTGGCCGACCGTGTGTTGATTTTGGAGAACGGTCAAGTGATGCAAATAGGAACTTTGAATGAGGTCACTGCTCATCCGCGTTCGCGTTATGTGGCCGATCTTGTCGGTACAAACCTGATCACTGGTCACGCATCAGGAGTTACTCTCACAACTTCAACGGGAATAACCGTGGTGCTAGCCGATCAAGCGGAAGGCGATGTCTTCGCAGTGATTAAACCACAAGCGATCACCATCGTTATTTCCAATGAGTTGTCTTCCAGTGCGCGCAATACCTGGCCTGGAGTCATCACGGACATTGATCGTTCTGGCGAACGTTGCCGAATCACATTGCACGGTCCATTACCTCTTGTCGCTGAAATCACCGCTGCAGCGGTTGAATCTATGGCCCTGCGAGTGGGCGACGAAGTTTTCGCTGTCGTCAAGGCCACAGAAGTTGAGGTCTATTCGCGATGAGTCGGAGCACACGCACTGGGAATGACCTTTTACTCGGTGAGTGGGCGTGCCTTGGGCTGTTATATAGCGGGCCATCACATGGTTTCGCCATTGCGGCGCGACTCAAACCTGGTTCAGATATTGGTCGTATTTGGTCATTGACTCGCCCTCTCACCTACCGAGCCCTTGAGCAACTGCAGATTCATGGTTACGTCGAAGAATCTGGTGAAGAAGCAGGTCTCGCCGGAGGTAACCGAACTCTGCTCACGATGACAAAACCAGGTCGCGCAATTTTCCGCACTTGGATCAACACACCTGTTGTTCATTTGCGAGATATGCGTAATGAGTTACTACTCAAACTGGTGTTGGCCGACGAATGCGGAATTGATATGTCCACGATGTTGAAGACTCAACGAAAAAACATTAAGACTCTGCAACGAAATATTGACAACAGTCTTGATAGAAATAGCAAAAATGACATAGTTCATACATGGCGTCGCGAAATCGCCGAAGCAACTCTGCGTTTTATTGACGCATTGAAGTAATTAGCCCCTAAAGGGGCGAATACCACCAACTGGAACAGTTCCAAGTCGGCCGTGCTGATAGTCATCAAACGCTTGACGAATTTCGTTTTCGGTATTCATCACAAACGGACCATGAGCAACGATTGGCTCACGAATGGGTTGTCCGCCAAGTAAAAGAACATCGAGCGATGAATCATCATCGGCTTGCAAAGAAATTGTGTCGCCACTTCCGTACACGGCCAACTGGCCGAGGTGAAGTGGACGACGTTCATCGCTGACTGAACCAGAACCGGCAAGAGCGTACGCCAAGGCATTGAAAGCTGGGTTCCATGGAAGTTCGACTCGCGCACCTGGCGCCAACGTGACATGGCAAACAACTATCGGCGTATGAGTTGATCCAGGGCCCTTGAACTCTCCCAAGTCTCCGGCGATCAAACGAACGAGCGCACCACCATCTGGCGACGACAGCAAAGTCACAAGATCTGCGTCAAGATTTTGATACGCGGGTGAAATCATCTTTTTGTGACTTGGCAAATTGACCCACAGTTGAACGCCATGAAACAACCCGCCCGCAACAACAAGATTTTCGGGCGGAGTTTCAATATGCAAAATTCCGGCTCCTGCAGTCATCCACTGGGTTGACCCATCAGCGATGACACCACCACCGCCATGTGAATCTTGGTGGACAAAAATGCCATCCATGATGTAGGTCACCGTCTCAAACCCACGATGAGGATGCCAATCGGTTCCGCGCGGTTCGTATGGTGCGTAATTCACTTCGCCCATCTGATCCATGTGAATGAATGGATCAAGAATCTCACGACTCACACCTGCGAACGCTCGACGCACTGGGAATCCTTCTCCCTCATGTCCACTCGGTGCTGTTGTCACTGAAAGAACTGAACGAGAATGTGCACCGATCGGTGCAGTAATACGAGGAAGGGTCAAAGTGTCGGCGGTGACTGCAGGCATGCACACAGCATACGACTCGGTTGCAGCAACCCTCAAGGCGTATCGTTGCAGAGTGAGTTCTCGTTCTTCCGTCGCGACTGGTCGCGAGTTCATCGCATTGATCACGGTGCTGATGGGAAGTGTGGCTCTCTCTATTGATCTCATGCTTCCCGCTTTCCCAGAGATGCGACGCGAATTCGGCATGTCGCCAGACTCCACTCAAGTGAGTTGGATCGTCACCGCTTATTTTCTTGGCCTCGCCATTGGGCCATGGCTATACGGTCCAGCCTCAGATCGTCACGGGCGCCGCGCTCCATTGTTTATAGGTCTGCTTCTTTCGGTGGTCGCTGCCCTCGCTGCCAGCATCGCACCATCATGGGGTTGGGTCATCGCCGCCCGCTTTTGCTGGGGTCTCGGAGCAGCAGCAGCACGTTCATTGAGCGTGGCGATGATTCGCGATCGCTACGAAGGCACGCTGATGGCACAATTGATGTCGCGCATGGTGGCCGTGTTTCTTTTAGTGCCGATTCTCGCCCCGAGTCTCGGTGCCGGGCTGATCTCTATCGCGCCCTGGCGCGTTGTTTTTTGGTTACCAGCAGCAATCGGCGTGATTTTATTTTTCTGGTCAAAACGATTGCCCGAAACATTGTCACTTGACATGCGCCGTCCTTTCACATGGGTCGCCGTGGGAAATGCAACTAAGGAAGTTCTCACTCATCGCCAAACAATTAGTTTCACAATTGCGATGACTTTTCTATTTGCCGTGATGACCACCTACCTCGCGGGCTCCGAAGTCATTGTTGAAGATGTCTATGGATACGGTCCGTGGTTTCCGGTGATTTTTGGATCATTAGCGGTGTTGCTGGCGATCAACTCACTGAACAACGCAAGAATCGTCCAGCGCTTAGGGATTAATACCTTGGTCCGCCGCAGTGCATGGGTGGGAATGGGCACATCGGCCATGCTCGTCGTCATTGGTTTCACTCAACATGGACGACCTAATTTTTGGCTCTTCTTCATCGCTCTTGCTTTAGTTGTCCCGATAGCTCAAGGGCTTGTTTCCAACTGCAATACAGCAGCGATGATTCCCATGCCGCATATCGCTGGCACCGCTTCAGCAATCATCTCCACAATTTCCACCACGGGAGCGGCTCTGCTTGGAAGTCTGGCGACTAGTCAATTTGATGGAACGGTTCGACCATTGGTGATCATCATTGCCTTATTTATTTCTATCGGCTCCGCAGCGATCATGGTGGGAACGAGCGACAGGACACCCAGGGTCCTTTAGGACGCAGGAGTGAAGTCAAAGCCAATGAAATCGCCTTGCGCACGCCAAGTTTCGACATAGTCGGCGAATCCCAGAACGCTTGTCATCCATGCGATGGCGCGGGCTGAGCGCATATCTCCGCCGCCTTCACTATTGAGATATCCAGGAGTGCATGTGGCGTTATAGCGCGCCACACCCCACAACTGAGCGAAAAGTGTCTGGAACCACTCTTCTTGAGCATCAGCG
>WLTJ01000149.1 GCA_009705435.1 Actinomycetota bacterium
CATGGATGGACGCCGCTAAGGCGATCCGCGCCAAGTACGCCGGCCAAGCCCCAAAAATCACTGCGGTCATTCGCATCAATCAGGTGATCACAGATGTGCCGTTTGGTGATGGCACGATCAATTCCTACATGGACACCTCTTCGGGTGAGATGGAAGTTGAACTGGGCGCACTCGAGAATCCAGATGCAACGGTCACCACCGATTGGGCGACGGCGCGGGCGATTTTTGGTCTCAATGATCAAGCAGCGGCGATGCAGGCCTTCATGGGCGGCAAGATCAAGGTTGCTGGAGACATGATGAAGATGATGGCCATGCAAACGTCAATTCCTCAGAGTGATATCACGGCCAAGATTGCCGAAGAAATCAAAAACATCACTGAGTGATTTTTAGTTGTTGCGTTACGGGCGTTTTTGCCCAGTACTCAACTCTTGGGTGTTAAAGCCTTCATCGCAGTCGCAAGACCTTCGATCGTCCAACGATCATTCTGGTTGATCTCTTCAGCCATGACCCAAGTTTGAACGCGTGTCACTTGTCCACCTTGTACGAAAAAAGTTTCGCCGTTGAATTCACACAACTCAGATGCCAAGTAACCCACGAGTGGACTCACATTTGCAGGGTCCCACATATCAAATGCGCCGTCTTTAGCAGCCATCACATCTTCAAGACCTGGAGTAGCCATCGTTAAACGGGTGCGGGCTGCAGGTGCAATGGCGTTGCTCTTCACGTTATAACGCGAAAGTTCCTTGGCACAGATTTGACTGAAAGTGGCGATACCTGATTTGGCGGCACCATAGTTTGCCTGTCCCGGATTCGAGAATAATCCCGAGGTACTACTGGTGTGCACCAAGTTGCGCGCCCGAGTGACTCCTGCCTTTGCCTGCTCACGCCAATAAACAGATGCGTGATGCGTCGGAGCAAAGTGACCCTTGAGGTGAACTTCAATGACTGAGTCCCATTCGTTCTCGGCCATCGAGAACAACATTCGATCGCGCAAGATGCCCGCGTTGTTCACGAGAATGTCGAGATCGCCGAATGTTTCAATGGCACTATCAACCATTCGCTTGGCGCCAGCCCAATCAGCGACGTTGTCGCCATTAACGATCGCTTCGCCACCCATAGCTTTGATATCGGCCACAGTCTGCTGCGCTGGGGTCATATCTGATCCCGAGCCGTCATTGGCACCACCGAGATCGTTGACCACGACTTTGGCTCCCTGTGAAGCAAACAACAAAGCATGCTCGCGCCCAAGGCCACGCCCTGCTCCCGTGATAATCGCTACGCGTCCGTCAAGTGTTCCCATGGTCATACTCCTTCAAGTCAGTAAAGTTCAGCCTAGGCGTTCTCGGTCAGCGCCGAGAAAGCCTGTCACGATCCGTAGTAGAAGATGTCCAGAACGCTGCCGCGCGGTATCTGCTGACCAGCAGTCACCACTTCATCTTCCCAGCGAATAGCGATTGGATAGCCCTTAGTGTCACCCCTAATTTTGCCCAAGGTGAAGCCTGCGTTGACGACGGCAAGACGGACTTGGTCAATCTTCAATGTCTTCAACTGAGGAACTGAAAGCAAATCTGGACCCTTGGAAATCGCCACTGTTACTGCTTTTCCGCGGTCCAGCAATTCTCCTGGCAAAGGTGACTGGCTACCGACCCCGCCGAGTTCAACCATGAGGAAGAATTGATCGTCGGCACGGTTAAGAGTGAGATCGAGATCATTCAACATCGTCGTTGCGGCTTCAAGAGTGAGACCTGTGAGGTCAGGAACGACCCGCGGTGCCGGACCATCCGAAACGAAAATATCAACGGTCGAACCTTTAATCACTTCTTGTCCTGCGACAAGGCTCGGTTGCAACGAAACTTCCCAGCGCAGCACAGTGCCAACTTGAATATTCTCGTCACTTTCGGGGACTTCAGCGCCAAGTTTCAGACCACTGTTTGTCAAAGTCGCGATCGCTGTTGCGGCATCAAGACCTTTCAATTCGGGCAGCACAACTGGGGGTGGACCAGTCGAAACAATCAAAGTGAGTTTCTTGCCGGACTGCAAATTTTTCCCATTCTCTGGTTCAGTGCGAATCACAGATCCAACCGCAATGAGATCGTCGGATGCCTCAACAGCAACCACTTTCCATTTGAATTCAGTCACCAAATTCGTTGCCTGCCCTTGCTCAAGACCCATCAGGTCTGGCACAGGAAAAGATTCTTTCTGCAGCGTATTGAAAAGGAAATAACCGCCAATGATCAGCACAAGTACGGCCATGGCCGCCACGATCCAACGACCGATCAACGGATTCTGCTGAGTTGCTGTTTCAACAAGGATGGTTGCTTCATCTTGCATCTGCTCATCAATGACTTGTGATTCGCTCCAGTGGTCTGTTTGTGGACCGCGAGGAATTTCATTTGAACGATCTGGTTCAGGCGGCACACCAAAGACCATTGATAAGACGACCGGGATTGGTGCTGGACGCGGCAATGACGGGGCCGCCTGTACAAGCGCCCGACCCATTTCCAAAGCACTTGAACGGTCCATCGGATCGCTGCGCCCTGCCTTATCAAGAACTGCGGCAAGTCCGCCGAGGTCAGCGGACACGGGGAACAATTTGTCAACACGAGCACTCAAAGTTCCGACCACGGAATCTGCCAGGAACGGCACCATGCCAGTCACCGATTCAACCAAGATCAGTGCCAATGCGTACGTATCTGCCTTCTCATCAAAGGGTTCACTGAGAGCCTGCTCGGGAGAGCAGTAGCGCGCTCGTTCTTGAGAGATCATCGCGTTGTCTTCCCAAGCTGATTCTGCGATCACCGAAGAAATACCAATGTCAGCAACACGCACGCGAGCATCTTCGCCGAACATAATCATCGAAGGACGGAGATCATGATGTGCGAGCCCGCGCTTGTGGGCGTAATCCAAAGCTCGACATACCTCAACGCCTACGACGAGCGCTTGGCTCGGTGTCAGCAGACGGTTGCGATCAATCATGTCTTGTAACGAACCACCAAGTAATTGTTCGTGGACGACGTAGACCCGATCAGTCCCCTTCACCGCAGTACGCCCAAAACTTGTCAGGCGGACGATATGGGGATGATCAATCTGACGCATGACGGCGGCCTGCTCTAGCAAAGCCGCTCCATTACCGATGGTGAATTCAGCAGAAAAAAGACGAAGTACGACTGTCAACTGGGAGAGTAAGTCAGTCGCCGAATAGGTCGTCGAGGCGGTGACTCGTGAAAGTTCGGTCTCGAGCCTAAATCGACCATCAAGAACTGAGCCGATGAGCGAGTCGGGATCATGGTTTTCAAACACGGACATTGCTTGAAAACTATCGGTTTGTCAGGAATGTGTGACGGTCGCCCCCTCTAGAAAGTGCAAATACCCTGCTCTAGCAGTCAGAATAGCGATGTGAATAATGACCACGACCTGCCAGTCGCACCAGCTCGTCGACGACGGATCAACATTGAGACATTGATGATCAGTCTCGGACTGAGCATCGGCGTACTTCTGATCGTCTTGGGTGTGAGCTCCGCTACGACTGGACGCGATGCACTTGGTTACCCCGATGCCATCGTAGATATTTCTCCTGCGCCGAATGATCGCCAAGTTTTGTCACAGACTGAAGTCAACGTTGATCTACTAGATGGCTATGAGGCCGTCCTTATCCTCGATGATATTGAAATTCCCACCGAACGGCTCGATAGTTTGGCGAGCCAAATTGTGAAACCTGGTGAGCAAATCGTTTTGCCAGCCACTGCTATTTACGATCAAGGCAACTCACGAATTCGCTTTGAGCCCACGGAGGGTGCAGTGATCGAGTCGTACACAGTTGGCGTACACCAAGTTGAAATCCTCTATTGGAGAATTGAAGACGGGCGCAACTCGGCTCGCAGTTACACGTGGACGTTCGAAGTTCTCTGATCTACTGCGGAAGTTCGCCAGTTTCAAGAACGTGCTGAAAACCAAGTTCATCAAGTATCGGGATGCCCAGTTCTTCAGCCTTAGTCAACTTGCTCACTCCCGGTTCGCCGCCAACAACAACTGCGAAAGTTTTTTTCGACACTGAACTTGGGCTTTTCCCGCCTCGATCTTTGATCGCCCGTTCGGCACCTTCACGATCGAAATCAATCAACGACCCAGTCACCACAATATTTTTTCCCACCAAGTTTTGTGGCAGTCGAGAAATCTGCACATTGCCAAACTCAACACCAGCAGCACGCATCTTTTCAATGAAGTTCTTATTCTCTGACTTAGCAAACCATGAGATCAAGGAAGCCGCAATGACGCCACCAACCCCATCAACGGTGGCGAGATCATCTTCATTTGCATTCATAATGTCATCAAGATTGCCAAAGGCCGTGGCCAATGCTTCGGACGCTCCCGGTCCAAGATGCTTGATGCCGAGGGCTGTGAGAAGTTTGGGTAACGGTCGAGTCTTTGAACCGTCGATTGCGACCACAAGTTTTTCCGCACCCTTTTGCGCGAAGCCATCGAGGGTCAGCAATTGTTCAACTGTCAGAGAGTAAATATCTCCCGGGTCTCCCACGAGAGCAGCATCGGAAAGTTGATAAACGGTTCGCTCACCAAGTCCTTCAATGTCCATGCCACCGCGAGAAGCGAAATAGATAATCCGCTGATCACGTTGACTCGGACAATCGGTCTCTACGCAACGCATATTGACCTCACCCTCTGGTCGAAGGAGTTCACCTTTGATGGGGCACGGACATACCGAAGGAAAAACCCATGGCTCAAGACCATCGGGGCGCAGCGCAAGAACGGGCCCCACAACTTCGGGGATGACGTCTCCGGCTTTCCGCACAGTCACCGTGTCACCAGGTCG
>WLTJ01000015.1 GCA_009705435.1 Actinomycetota bacterium
ATCCAAGCCAAATATCGTTTCTCATCATGATGTGGATCGCAACCCACGATGACAAGTGGAAACAGAATTCCTGTGAGTACGACTAAAAACAGCGAAATGCCATCGACCCCGACATGCCAGCCGATGCCCCACGATGAAATCCACTGATGCTTGGAAGCAAACTGATAACTCGCCTCACCTGTGTTGAAGGATGCCAACATCCAGAGACCGAGAGCGCCAGTGAGAACTGACGACAACAGGGCAATCAGTTTGGTGATTTCTGGTCGACGCTGGGAACTAAAGAGGGTCAGCAACGACCCAACTAGAGGCACAAGAATTAATGCCGTCAAAATCGGGAACGGCAAGGTAGCACCAGTTTCACTGGCGAATATTGAGATCACAGCATTACCCCTCGAACAAAGAACCACAGCAAAAGGGCAACAACGCCAAGACCGACGGCCGCTGCGTAACTTCGAACTGATCCATTTTGCGATTTGCGCAGAAAGCCACCGGATTGTTGAACAACCTTGCCGACCCCGTTGACCGCACCATCAACAATCGTGCTGTCGGCCCAAGCCACACCTTCAAACGCTTTGCGACCAGGACCGCCCATGAAGTTTGAGATTGCCCGATCGTAGAACCAGCCCTGAGCCATAATTTCAGGTTCAATAGCAGCGATCTTTTTCTTTGAATAAACCAAAACTGATAGTGCAATGCCGCTGAGCGCAACAATCACAGCGACTCCTAACAGAAGATATTTATTTTCGTAGGCCCACGTCTTATGGATATCAGCCTCGCCAAATTCAATGACTGGTTCAAGCCACTTTTCTAAAAAGTGCGTCTTGCTGCTGAATGGCAATTGCATCACGCCACCCACGACCGACAATCCTGCCAAGACCACTAGCGGAGCCAACATGCTCTTCGGACTTTCATGCGGTTTGAAATCTCCATGAGCCCCATGCTCTTCACTGTGATCGTTCCAGCGAGCCTCACCGAAGAAAACCATGATCACTTGGCGCGTCATGTAATACGCGGTGAGTAACGCTGTGATCATGCCCACGACGTAGAGAATCGGACTCTTCGCGAAGGCGAATAAAAGAATCTCGTCCTTGCTCCAAAACCCAGCAAACGGTGGCACGCCCGCAATTGCCAACCATCCAATGATGAATGTCATCGCCGTCACGGGCATGAGTATTCGCAACGCGCCCATCTTGCGCATGTCCTGTTCGTGATGCATACCGTGAATGACCGAACCCGAACCAAGGAACAACAACGCTTTGAAGAAGGCGTGGGTCACCATGTGGAAGATGGCAGCCACATAAGCCCCCGAGCCAACTGCTAAAAACATAAAACCAAGTTGACTCACGGTTGAGTACGCAAGAACTTTTTTAATATCCGTTTGAGTGACGGCAATAGTCGCAGCGAATAATGCTGTACTCACACCGACTATGGCGATGATTGTCGGGGCCCAACCATAAGCAACTGCCAATACTGGATTGACACGGGTCATTAAGAACACGCCTGCGGTCACCATGGTGGCTGCGTGAATCAAAGCCGAGACTGGTGTTGGACCTTCCATCGCGTCGGGTAACCAGATATACAACGGCAACTGCGCACTCTTACCACAGGCGCCGATAAACAACATCAGGGCGATCGCCGTGGCTGTCACTGCTGACAATGCACCAGATTCGGCAGCATGATTGATGCCGCCATAACTGAGAGTTCCCGTTGCTCCAAAAGCTAGGAACATCGCCATCATCACACCCCAGTCACCAACTCGGTTAGTGACAAAAGCTTTCTTGCCCGCGGTCGCAGCACTTTCGCGGGTGTGCCAGAAGGAGATCAAGAAGTAGGAGCAGGTTCCAACACCCTCCCAGCCGAGGAAAGTCACCAGTAGGTTCTCGCCCAACACCAGCATCAACATCGAGAACACAAACAAGTTGAGATACAAGAAGAACTTGGAGAACTTCGGATCACCGTGCATGTACCCAATCGCATACAAGTGAATCAACGAACCGATTCCCGTCACGAATAACGCCATTGTGATACTTAAGGGGTCAGCCAAGAAGGCCAAGTCAACTTTTAAAGACCCGATCGGAACCCATGAGAATGCAGTGAAAATATGGCGACGCTCTTCGGTGCTCTTTGAGAGCAAATCAAAAAACACCCCAACACTGACGGCAAAAGATCCGCCGACCATGAGTGTGGCCAAAATGCCAGCCTTTGGTTCTCCAAGAATTCGTCCGAAAAGAAAAATCAAAACAAAACCAAGAAGCGGAAGCGCCGGTATCAACCAAATCAGATCAAGCATCGTCTACCCCTTAACCCTTCAACGCCGAAATATCATCGACGTTGGCGCCTGGGCGCTTACGCATGATGGAGACAATGATGCCGAGTCCGACAACGACTTCAGCGGCAGCCACAACCATCACAAAAAAGACTGTGGTTTGACCACCGATGTCACCCATGCGCTTGGCGAAAGCCACAAAGGACAAGTTGACAGCGTTCAGCATCAATTCAATACACATGAACATCACTAATGGATTGCGACGGACTAAAACTCCGACGGTGCCGATACCGAAAAGTACCGCTGACAACACTAAATACCATGTCGTCGTCGGGGTCGCAGCAGACATGAGAGCCGACATCATGAGGCTTCCTTCACGACAGGCTTCACGCGACGAGTCAGCAACACAGTTCCCACAACGGCGACAACTAAGAGCACAGATGTGACTTCAAAGGCAACGACATAATCCCCAAACACGCTGCGAGACAATTGACGTATATTCGAATCGGGATCAGCCATGTCTGGGGTCACGAGTCCGGAACCACGACTTGATACGACATCACGAGATGCGACGACGGCAGCCGTCACTAAACCGATGACCCCAAGTCCGACGATGACTGCAAGTGGACGTTGCACCTTGAAAGGCTCGGTCTTTATGTCTTCGGTGCGATCAACGCCAAGGAGCATGATCACGAATAAGAACAACACCACAATTGCGCCGGCATACACAATGACCTGAACTGCTGCCAAGAAATGTGCTTCTTGGGCAACGAACATCACAGCCACGCCGAACAATGTAAGAATCAAACTGAGGGCCGCATGCACGGGGTGACTACGAACAACAACACCGATAGCACCAGCCAAAATCATGGCAGCAGCGACAACAAAGACAAAAAGTTCCATCAGTGTCCTGCTCCATCGCTTTCATCTTGAGCAGGCTCAGGGGTACGAACGCCGTAGCCGAGCTCGCCGCTCCAACCGACAACACCTTCAAATGATGCATCGCCAGAAGAGGCTGTTGCTCGCAACCAACCTGAGGTCAAAATATCTTCACCCTCACGCCAGTCTTCCCACGGCAACTGCTGTGGCTTGCCATCATCACCGACGACGAGTTCGGCTTTTGTATAGATCGCATCCTGGCGATTAGTAAATGAGAACTCAAATAACTTCGACTCCGTGATCGCCTCTGTTGGACAGGCTTCAACGCAGAGATCGCAGTGAATGCAACGCAAATAGTTGATCTCGTAGACAAAGCCGAAACGCTCACCTGGTGAGGTCGGATTTTCTGGATCATTATCGGCACCACGGACATAGATGCACTTGGCCGGGCACACACCCGCGCACAATTCGCAACCAATGCACTTCTCCATACCGTCTTCGTAACGGTTCAAAACATGGCGGCCGTGCAAGCGTTCGGGCTTAGGGGCTTTTTCGTCGCGTTGCGGCTTACCCTTTTTGTTCTCGCGACCACCTGAATATTCAAGGGTGACTTTATTGCGCCGACCAACCTGGGCCAGCGTGACGAGAAATCCTCCAAGGTAGCCCATCAGAACATCGCTCCTTCACGTTCGCGGTTGGCTTTACTGACACGATTTGCTAACGACAAAATTCCCACGCACAGCAGTAGCACAACAATGCAAGCAGCAACCACGACACCACGATTCCAATCTTCATCCCGAGCAAGACGCAGAACGGCCATCAACATGAACCATCCCAGCGAAGCGGGAATCAAGATCTTCCAACCGAGATTCATCAACTGGTCATAACGGAAGCGAGGCAATGTGGCACGCATCCACACGTAGATATACAAGAAGACCACGATCTTGGCGATGAGCCACAGGGTGCCTTCCCAGGCGCCAGGGATACCAGGTATATCGAAGAGTCCTTGTGGTCCACCAAAGAACAGCGTGACAATGATTCCGCTCATGGTAATGGTGTTCATAAATTCAGCCAAGAAAAATAAGCCGAAGCGAATGCCGGAATACTCGGTGTTGAAACCTCCCACGAGTTCTTGCTCGGCCTCAACTAAGTCGAAAGGTGGACGGTTCATCTCGGCAGTGGCGGCGATCATGAAGATCACGAATGGGATGACACCCGTTGAGATGACGTGCCAATTCACGAAGTTCCCTTGGTTACCAACGATTCCACTAGTTGACAATGTGCCGGCCAACAAGATGACGGTGGCCACGCTCAGACCAAGAGCAGCTTCATAAGAAACCATCTGCGCTGAAGCTCGAACTGATCCCAACAGCGGATACTTTGAGCCACTTGACCAGCCCGCCAGCATGATGCCGTAAACCGCAATTGATGAAAGCGCCAATAACAGCAAAATGCCTACTGGAGGATCGGCTAACTGCACTCGTGTGGTGTGACCAAACCAAGTCACGAGTCCATCTTTACCGTTTGAGAAATCTCCACCGAGAGGGATGATTGACCACACCAAAAAGGCGGGAACGAATGCCAAGAAGGGAGCCAATCTGAAAACAAAACGGTCGGCACGTTCAGGAAGCAAATCTTCTTTGAAGAACAACTTTGTGCCATCTGCGAGAGTTTGCAAAAGGCCCCAGGGACCAGCCTTATTGGGCCCAATGCGGTTATTCATACCAGCGATTGCTTTTCGCTCAAACCACACCATCAACATCGTGGCTACTAGTCCAACACCGAAGACGACGACGACCTTCATCAAAATAATGAGCAAGGGCGCCCACATCAGATTGCCGATGGAAATTGGATCAAGTCCAAGTAGCGATGCGCTTGTGACCATCACAGAGTCTCCACATTCACATCATTGACTAAACGTGACGAATCAATCAGTTCACCGATATTCGCGCCAGTCAGTGCCCATGCCGCCCACACTGTGCCACGTACTACCGATTCGTCCATCACAACTGGCATGACGATTGAGGTGCGGTGGTTTGAGACTTTGATGGATGTTCCTTCGTCAACTCCGAGACTGCTGAAATCAAGCGGATGCATATGTAATGCAGAACTTGGGGCAAGTCCCACCAAGGACGGAGACTGGGCGACGTTCGTACCATTGTCGTACAACTTGCGACTGACGACTAATCGATATCCGAAACCTGAGTGAACCGGAACTTCTGTAGCGGTCGAACTGTGTGCATGAGTCATCGAACGACGGAGCAACACACCATCAGGACTCACGGCCAATGCAGCGCGCGAAACCTCGGCGAAACTCGCCACATTACGTGCTAGCTGGGAATGAATTTCTTGCACCGATCCCAAGCCCAAATCATGGCCTAACAACTCGCCAAGTTCTACAGCAATCATCCAATCGGGACGGGCTGTGCCGCGTGCGTTGACCTTGCGGTTGAGTTGTGTGACGCGACCTTCAAGGTTGGTTGTGGTGCCATCCTTCTCACCAAAAGCGGCAGCAGGTAGAACGACCTCACAACGTTGCAACGAAGGTGACATCGTGGTGTCAACAGCGATAATTTTCGGGACCGCTGCCAGGGCTTGGCGTACAAGATGTGAATCGGGAACATCATTCATCGGATCCGCACCAACGAGGACCAAGCAATTGATCTCGCCGGCAATAGCCGATTGCAGAATTGAGTTGGTCGACCCCGTGACTAATCCAGTTTCAACGGCACCACGGATATTGCCACGACGTACGACTGGCAGGACTGTGGCCTGTGGTGCAATGGCCAGCACTGCATCAAGGGCAGCCATCGTGAATGAATCGTCTTCAGCCAAGTTCGCCCGACCAACAACAACGACTACTGAGCCCTGAGCGATCTGAGTTGCTACCGCAGGATCGGTCAGCGTCTGCTGGATCACTGACACCTGACGACCTGGTTCGTAACTGGCCGACTTCCAGGCATAACGCGTGAGTCCTGTTTGCTTGGGCACAAACTCAATCAGTTTGCTGCGCTTCTTCTCTGACGCATCACGTAAGCGCAAATACAAAATCGGCAATTCTTCTTTGAGGTCGGGAGACAGCAGTAACACTGTCGTGGCGTTGGCAGCCTCGTCGATAGTCGCTTGCGCGTAGCCAAAGAGCGACGTCGGTAGACCATCATCAAGTTGAGCGTCAACATTGCTGATACCTAAGGACTGTGCCAAAAGTGCCCACGCATAAGCATCTTCGTTGGTTCCCCTAGCACCACCGAGAATCGCCACACTTTGTGGACCGCCATCTTTGATCGCTTGGGCGATGAGACTGGCTGCACTGGACAAAGCCACGCTCCACGATGTCGCAACAAGATCTCCATCGGACCGCACCATTGGATTTTCAATGCGTTGGTCACTCTTTGTGGCCTCGAAGTTGAAACGACCTTTGTCGCAGAGCCACCCATGATTTACAGGATCGCTGTCGACACCTTGATAGCGCAACATTTCATCGCGACTCGATTCAAGTGTGATGCGACAACCAACGGAACAGGTCGTGCAAGTGCTTTCAATCTTGGCGAGGTCCCAGGGACGTGCCTTAAAGCGATACGGCTGAGCAGTCAGGGCCCCAACTGGACAAATCTGAACTGTGTTGCCAGAGAAATACGAACTAAATGGCTCGTCTGGGAATGTCTGGATTTGTGTGTTATTCCCACGCGAGGTGAATTGGATTAATGCATCGCCAGCGACTTCGTCGGCAAAACGAGTACAGCGATCGCACAAGATGCACCGCTCGCGATCTAGCAACACTAAATCACTAATCGGAATCGGCTTTTCATAATGTCGCTTCTCTTCAATGAAACGACTTTCCCCTGGACCATGGCTAAAGGCCTGATCTTGTAATGGGCATTCGCCACCCTTGTCACACACCGGACAGTCGAGCGGATGATTGGCGAGGAGTAACTCGACGATGCCCTCTTGGGCACGTTTCACTTGATCAGTTTCGGTGCGAACAATCTGGCCTTCGCCTACCGAGGTCATACAACTGACCACCATCATCGGTCCGCGCGGGCCTTCCACTTCAACGAGACATTGACGACACATGCCAACAGAACTCATCCGTGGGTGATAACAGAAACGTGGAATGTAATCACCACTGCGATCGGCCGCAGCAATAATCAATTCACCTTTACGCGCCGCTACCGACTTGCCGTTGATGGACATCGTGATCGCATTGGGGTCGAGAGGTATCTCAACTTCGATATTCGGTTCGGTGGTGGTCATAACGCAGCTCCCACAGCAGTCACAGGAATGGTATGTCGCTTGACAATTCTCGCTTCAAACTCTTCGCGGAACAGCACGAGGGCCGAGTTCACGGGCGCATACGCCGATGGTCCGACGAAACAAATGGTGTTCATCTTGTACGGGAAAGGAACCGCCGTCAGCCCCAACTTCTCATTGGAGGCATGTGGGAAATCTCCGGGACAAATCGAAGTGCCAACTTCGATCAACTGCTCAAGATCAGCAGACGTTCCCTTGCCATCAACAACGCGACTCAAAATGCGCTCAAGCCACGTTCCACCCTCACGACACGGCGTGCACTTTCCGCAAGATTCGTGAGCGTAAAAACGGGTAAGAGTCAAAGCGGCAGCTGGAATGTCAGTGGTCTCATCCATCACCATGATCGCTCCTGAGCCGAGCATTGAACCTGCTGCGCCAACCTGGCTGCCCTCAAACGGAAGGTCTAATTGATCGGGTGTGAACCAAGGTGCCGAGCCACCGCCAGGAACGAAGGCCTTGAGTTCATTGTCGTTGCGAATGCCACCGCAGAATTCGTCTTTGTACAACAAATCTCGAAATGTAGTCACACCATTGACGATTTCATAAACACCAGGTCGCTTGACATGACCACTCACAGCAACCATGCGCGTCCCGGGAGATGTCTTGGTTCCAATCGCTGTGTAGGCCTCAGCACCATTGCACATCAACCACGGCAAGTTCGCCAAGGTTTCAACATTGTTGACGATCGTTGGTTGGCCATACAGACCATTTGCTGCTGGGAAGAAAGGAGGCTTCAATCGTGGCATGCCACGGTTGCCTTCAAGACTTTCAATCAGTGCAGTTTCTTCACCAACCACATAAGCACCTGCGCCCCAATGAAGAACGATGTCAACAGAAAAGTGTGTGCCCAAAATATTTTTACCGATATAGCCGGCTGCATAAGCATCATTCAGCGCAACTGCAACTCGCTCTTGCGCTAAAGCCATCTCGCCGCGGATATACAAGAAACACTGCGATAAACCTGCCGCGTAACACGCAATCAGGCAACCTTCAATCAATTGATGTGGATCGCGCTCCATGAGCAGACGATCTTTGTAAGTTCCTGGTTCACTCTCGTCACCATTGACAACGAGATAACGCGGATAGACGCCTTGCGGAGTGAGACCCCATTTTGTTCCAGCAGGGAAACCTGCGCCGCCGCGCCCGAGCACCGTAGCGGTTCGTACTTCGTCGTGCACTTCATTGGCTGGACGACTGAGTGCAGCGCGCAGACCTTGATAACCATCAGTCGCCAAGTAACGGGTCAGCGTGTATGAATCTTCGTACTCAAATCGTGAGGTCACAATTTTCGGACGATCTCCGACGATGAACCCGGGAGCGTGTGCGTAGGTACCGGTCATAGCGCAGCCTTTCCATCCAACCAAACAGGGGCTTCGGTTACTGACTCTGGTGGTACTGCTCCGACACCACGGTCGCGAGGAATGTGCTGCGCCACTCGAGCCACTGTGCCGTGCGCGGGGATCTCATCAACGAGACGACCGGCAGACAAATCATCAATCAGTGAATCAAAATCCGCTGCCGTCACACGGAAGCGATAACGATAATTCACTTGCAGGCAGGGTGCCTCGGTGCAAGCCGCCTGACATTCTGCGTGCTCAAGAGTGAACAAGCCATCATCAGTCGTGCCGCCCATCTTGACGCCCAATTTATGTTCGGCATGATGCATCAGTTCCTCTGATCCCATCAACGCACAAGACAAGGTTCCGCAGATGTTGACCAAATATTTTCCGACTGGTTCAAACTTAAACATCTCGTAGAAAGAAGCCGTTCCGTAAACTTCGGCTGACGTTGAGCCGACGAGTTCACCAATATGCACCATCGCATCATTTGTGAGGTAGCCATCTTGTTGCTGAGCCAAGTGCAATAAGGGGATCATCGCCGAACGAGGACGCGGATAGCGACCAATGATCTCATTGGCAAGACGTATATTGCCTTCAGATAAACGCGACATCAGCGATCAACCTCTCCTAGAACTGGGTCAATGGAGGAAATCACTGCGACTGCATCGGCTACTAGACCACCACGCATCATGTGTGGCAAAGCCTGGATATTGACAAAACTAGGTGCCCTCATATGAATGCGATACGGCTTTGGGCCACCATCACTGACGATGTAGCAACCGATTTCTCCGCGCGGACTTTCAATCGCCACATAAACCTCACCCTCAGGAACCTTGAATCCCTCAGTGAAAATCTTGAAGTGGTGGATGAGTGCTTCCATGGATTCATCAATGCGTGCTCGTGGCGGTGGAGTCACTTTCTTATTCTGAATGCGATAGTCACCCTTGGGCATATTGTCAAGAACCTGATACACGATGCGCATCGACTCGCGAATTTCATTAATGCGAATTGCGTAACGATCAAAGGCATCGCCGTACGAACCGACGATGACATCAAACTCCATCTTCTCGTAATGCAAATACGGCTGATCCCGTCGCAGGTCCCATGCCACACCTGTTGAGCGCAAAATCGGACCACTTGTTCCGAGGGCCAACGCTTCATCGGCAGTGATCACACCAACACCTTGTAGGCGCTCACGCCAGATGGGCTGATCGGTCATCAGAATGTCGTACTCGGCAAGACGACCTGGCAACATTTCAAGAATCTCAAGAACGTCGCTGCGCCAACCTGCAGGAAGATCAGCTGCCACACCTCCAGGACGAATGAAGTTGTGATTCATTCGCAAGCCAGTCACCTTTTGAAAGAAGCGTAAAACCTCTTCGCGTTCGCGCCAGCCGTACAACATCATTGACACTGCGCCAAGATCCATGCCGTTAGAAGCCAAGAACAATAAGTGGCTACTCATGCGATTGAGTTCCGAAAGCAGCATTCGCATCCATACGGCACGCTGAGGAATATCGTTTTCGATACCGAGCAATTTCTCAACAGCCATTGAGAAAACAAGTTCATTATTCAGCGGACTGAGATAATCCATGCGCGTGACATTGGTTCCACCCTGCATGTATGTCAGTTCTTCACCGGTTTTCTCCATCCCGGTGTGCAAGTAGCCAATGATCGGCTTGCAACGCAGAACAGTTTCACCCTGCAACTCCAACATCAAACGCAATACTCCGTGAGTACTGGGGTGTTGGGGCCCCATGTTGATGATCATCGTTTGATCTTCGTCAGAATCGCCCGACGATTGCCCAAGATTGGCAACTTCGGCTTCACTCATTCGTAAAACCGAACCAACTTCACGCAGAATTTCCTTGGCACTGATTTCGCTGCGGGCACGCATTTCCTGCGCACCTTCGTTGGTCTTAAAAATATTCTGGCTAGAGGTCATGAGTGCGCCCCCTTGAACTGAACGGGAATGCGACCAATTTCATAATCCTTGCGCAGCGGGTGACCGTCCCAGTCTTCTGGCATCAAAATACGCGTCAGATCGGGGTGACCATCAAAAGAAATGCCGAACATGTCAAAAACTTCGCGCTCCATCGCCTCTGTTCCCGGCCAAAGGTCAAACAGTGATGCGATGGTTGTGTCTGATTCAGGCACCTGAACACGCAAACGAATGCGATCACGAGAGGCGATTGCTGTGAGATTGACGACAATTTCAAATCTTTCAGCAACTACTCCCTCGGGTAATGAACGTCCGGGATGAGTAAGAAAGTCCACCGCTGTCAGATCGCTACACATTGCGTAGCCACTGTCCAACAATTTTTTCAGAAGCGCCACGTACTGCGCGCGCGAAGGGTGCACAACTGCTTGCCCGTGTGAGTCAGTGAGTGGACAACCATGCAACATCGGCTGGGCTTCAGCGGCCCCTTCGTGATCGCTCATGACCAGTTCTCTGTACGCCCAAGTGACAACGAGACTGGTGCAGTTTGCGCTGGAATCTCGGTGATGTGGATGTTTGCACCGGCTCCACTGCTCATGCGTCGACGCATGATTTCTCCGTCTTCAATTTTTTGATGCAAGGTCTCGATTGCATGAATCAAAGTTTCAGGTGTCGGAGGACAACCAGGAGCGTAAACGTCAACGGGGATGATTTGATCGACCCCTTGAAGAATTGCGTAGTTATTAAACATTCCACCACTTGATGCACACACACCCATGGAGATAACCCACTTCGGTTCCATCATTTGGTCATACACCTGACGCAGAACTGGGGCCATCTTCTGGCTCACACGACCCGCAACAATGATGATGTCGGCTTGACGTGGTGAAGCACGGAAAACTTCCATGCCGAAGCGGGCAATGTCATAGTGCGGGCCGCCAGTTCCCATCATTTCAATAGCGCAACAAGCCAGACCAAAAGTTGCGCCCCAACTTGAACGGCTACGCGACCACTTAACTAAATCTTCAATTTTTCCAGTGATGAAGTTGTGCTCAATGCCACCGAGTCCATCATCAAGAACGTTGCGCACCAAACCCATGTCAGTCCCCCAACGCTCAAGCTGCCTGATCGTCGCCGAGACGACCATCTAGTCCGACTCGACGAACAGTCGTCGTCGCCGTGCGGGTTGCCGATACTCCATCAACAAGACGGCGAGCCTTGGCCAATGGGCCCCAGTCAAGGGCTCCGCGGGCTACGACATAAACGAACGCCAAGAAGAAAACAACGCTAAATGCAAACATCTCCCAAAAGGCAAAGGCACCAAGTTCAGTTCGGTTGAGGGCATATGGGTAAATGAAAATGATTTCAATGTCGAACATGATAAATAACATCGCCACGATGTAGAAACTGACAGGAAAACGCTCAGGGGGTTCGCGACTGGGAACAATGCCACATTCGTAAGGTGCATCTTTCGCCGATGAAGGTCGCCGGGGAGCCAGCAACTTTGAGGCCACAAAACTCAACGCTCCAAAGAGAACGGCAAGAATGGTGAGCGCTACAACGGGAAGATATTGCCCCATCAGTTATGCCCCCGCAGGAACAGGCATGGCGAGATTGGCAGCCAAAGTACGATCTCGACGATGCAGCATCCAGCAAGTGATGAGGAAAAAGATTCCAGAGCCAAAGGTGACGAGTAACGCTGGTTGGCGCTTGGTGCCAAGGTCGCGAATCATGATGATGTATTGGTGAGATTTGGTCTCGTCGATAACAGGTCGTGCAGGAGCGCGGCCAGGTTCTACTCTCTGCGGCACTAAAGCGGCAATTTCCACAATCGCGTAATGCGGTTTGTGGAAAAAGGCAAAGAAATCAAGCTCGTCGCCGATCTTGGGATAACGCTCGCCACCACGGTCATACACCGCGACTGCTTGGTATTCGCCGCCGGCGTACAACTCCGCTTCAACTTGAATGATTTCATCCGCTGCTGCGATGGACTGGCCGCGACCCTTATCTTCAATCGGAAGCACTTTCCAATTTTCTTCTTGCAAAGCCTCGGCTCCGGCAGCAGCAGCCTCAACTGGAGATGCCCCCTCAGGAATCTTTACCGAGTTTACGAGCACCTCGGCCTGTGGTAGCAGGGCTGCATCACGTACAACCGTGAAGGGTTGTGCCGGCTTCCATGACGGCTCATTACCTTTGAGACCAATGCCGTAGGTCATCCAGATGACACCCATCATGACCATCCAACCGCTGAGTCCCGCAAGCGCAACTAAGAGCCCTAAGCGAGCACCCACGTTGGTTGCAAGGATCAGATAGACACTTCCACATAGGGCAACGACGGCGATAATGACCGTGAGAAGCCCGCGGATTTCTGGTTCCCAAGCGATGCTTAACATGGTGCTCATAGTTCGTTCCGTACGTAGTTCACGATCTGTTGGATCTGTTCAGCAGTCAATAAATCACCAAAGCCAGGCATCCGACCCGAACCTTGTCCTTGGACACCGTACTTCGCTCCGAACTTTGAACCAGCCTTGATGAAGTTGATCATTTCTTGTTCAGTGCCGAAGTGACTGTTCGTCGCTCCGCCGGTGAGGTTCCAACCATATGCACCCGAACCAGTCTGTCCAGGCTCACCCCAACTCCATCCAGGCGTATGGCAACGAGCACAACTAAAACCACCCGATCCTAATTCGAGATTGAAAAGCGCCTCTCCAATTGAGCCGTAGGTGCCATCAGCAACAGACTTTTCAGCGACCGCTTGAATCTTGTCCTGTTCAACCACAGGCAAATGTCCACCCTCACAGTTCAACGGCTTGGCATCGGCCACGATGCAGTCTTCGCGCGGAATCTGAATGCTCTTGAGGTATGCCAGTAACGTATCAATCTGTTGGGCATTGAGTGGTCCACCACCCTCAATGCCCCAAGGGGACATCGGCGAAAACGGTCGACCGTATTGCAGGATGAAACGAACTTCACTTTCATCAAAACGATAAAAGACAGTGTTAATTGCTGGGGCCTTCCAAGTCACAGATTTCACTTCACCAGTTTTAGAATCAGTGACGG
>WLTJ01000150.1 GCA_009705435.1 Actinomycetota bacterium
CAGCTACAACTGCGGTAGTTACCGCAGGAAGACCAGCCGCTGCGCGTTGAGCGTCATGAATGGCATGTCGTTCTGCAACTTCTTCAAATAAGTCGGTGACACGAATTTGTTTTGGTCGTCCACCAAGGTCAATGGCTGCTTCAATCGCTGCCCCGATGTCATTGGTGTGCACATGGCAATTCCAAATCCCGTCACCCCCAACGACCACGATTGAATCGCCAATCTCGCCCCAGTCATTCTTGAACTCGTTGATTTTGCCGTCTTCAAGGTGCAAAAAGTACATCACCTCGTAACGCAAGTCAGCGACCGAAAGTTCGCCGTGAGAGTCTGGGGCCCTCATCGTCATTGCCGCCGGAAGCGCCTGATCCATGGAGTCACCACCGAAGGAGTCTTCGCAGAGCGGCATCGGTTCACCTTCAACCACATTGAGCGCGGCATCAAGCAACAGCATGAAACCAGCGCCTCCAGCATCAACGACACCGGCGTCTTTGAGAACTGGCAACAATTCAGGAGTGTGATCGAGGGCCACTCGACCAGCGTCGCGCGCTGCCCGCAAAGTGACGGCCAAAGTCGCCCCCGTGGCAGCCGAGGCTTTGGCGGCCTCGCTGGCTTCACGAACCACGGTCAAGATCGTGCCTTCAATCGGCTTTAAGACCGCCTGATACGCCGAAGTAGACGCAGCACTGAGAGCCTCGGCGAATTCGCTGGCTGTGCTGCCAGCCTTGGCTGACAACTTGCCAACCATGCCCCGCAAGATTTGCGCCAAAATCACCCCCGAGTTACCTCGGGCCCCCATCAGCGACCCGTGAGAAATGGCTTGACATGTGGGTTCGATTTCTGGCCCTGCCTGATCCAGTTCAGCAACAACGGCGTCCAGCGTACGGGCCATATTCGTACCAGTGTCGCCGTCTGGAACGGGGTACACATTGAGCCGATTAATGCGCTGAGCGTGGGCTTTGACCGCATCGCGAAAGGTCACCACGGTTCGACGGAGTCGGTCTGCGTCAAAACGGTCTAATGACGCCTCGGATGGCTCTGGTGGGTTCACCTGACCGATGGTACTTGTCGGGAGACATGCTGGTGTGACTGATGAGTCCGTAAAATCACCTCCGAGAAATCTTGGATCACTTGGGGCGCAGGCAAATCCGCTGGTAGCGTTCTGTCTCCGAGATCTGGCTTGGTCATCCAAGCGAAAAGAAAGAACGTGTTATGGCAGCAGTATGCGAAGTCTGCAAGAAGCACCCTTCATGGGGCATGTCCGTGTCGCACTCCCATGTGCGCACCAAGCGTCGTTGGAATCCGAACATTCAGCGCGTCCGCGCCTTGATCAACGGTTCACCAAAGCGCCTCTACGTCTGCACAAGTTGCATTCGTGCTGGCAAAGTCACCAAGGTCAGCCGCGGCACTGCTGCATCGGATAAGTGAACCAAAACCCTCGATGCAAGGTGTGATCAAAGCCTTTGACCCGGGCTCAGGCACCGGTCTGATCCTGTGTGATACAGATCTCAGCGAACACGAACTCGCCGCTGACGCTCTCGAAGGAAGCATCTTTCGGATGTTGCGTCCCGGTCAGCGAATTGTTTTTGATCTCAACGGTGAAGGTTTCGCCACGCGACTGCGTCTCGGCTCCGAAGTAGATATGGGCACACCAGGATTCTGATTAGCAGTTCGTTGCGCTCACCTGCCAAACTTTTGAAAACCCAGATTCGCAAGTCCCCCACAAAATTTCTAACCACGTTGCGCCAATGCGCAAGGAGCACATCATGAGCGGTTCCAGCAACAATGAACGCCTGACGGCATGGGTGACCGAGTGGGCGGCGATCATGCAGCCGGAAAATGTCTACTGGTGCGACGGTTCGGCTCAAGAGTACGAAGAACTCTGCCAACAACTCGTGGATAGTGGCACATTCACCAAACTCGACGAGGCCAAGCGACCCAATAGTTACTGGGCACACAGCGATCCAGGTGATGTGGCTCGCGTTGAGGATCGAACATTCATTTGCTCGGCCAAAAAAGAAGATGCTGGCCCGAACAACAATTGGCGCGAACCCGCTGACATGCGCAACGAGATGACCTCTCTCTACAGCGGCTGTATGAAGGGTCGCACGATGTATGTCGTGCCTTTCAGCATGGGGCCACTCGGATCACCCATTGCACATATCGGCGTGCAATTGACTGACTCGGCTTATGTGGCTGTCAACATGCGGATCATGACTCGCATGGGTCAAGGCGCTCTTGATGTCCTCGGAGATAACGATTGGGTTCCGTGCCTCCACTCTGTTGGCGCACCTCTTGCAGCGGGTGAAAAATCAACCTCATGGCCATGCAACCCAGACAATAAGTACATAGTGCACTTTCCTGAGACACGCGAAATCTGGTCATTTGGTTCGGGCTATGGCGGGAATGCGTTACTCGGCAAAAAGTGCTTCGCGTTGCGCATCGCTTCGGTGATGGCTCGCGATGACGGTTGGCTCGCTGAGCACATGTTGATTCTCAAACTGACGAACCCTGCCGGCGAAGCTAAATACATTGCTGCCGCTTTTCCCTCGGCATGTGGCAAGACCAACTTGGCAATGCTGGTACCAACGATTCCAGGCTGGAAGGCCGAGACCATCGGCGACGACATCTGTTGGATGAAGTTTGGTCCAGACGGACGCTTGTATGCCATCAACCCTGAAGCCGGCTTTTTCGGTGTCGCCCCCGGCACCGGCTATGACACCAATGCCAATGCGATGCACACTTTGTGGGGTAACAGTATTTTCACGAATACCGCACTCACATCCGAAGGCGATGTGTGGTGGGAAGGCATGAGCAACGATTCACCAGCTCGGGCTACCGACTGGAAGGGCAATGCTTGGACACCTGAAACAGAGACTCCAGCAGCCCATCCCAATGCTCGCTTTACTGCACCTGCTTCGCAGTGCCCATCAGTTGCACCCGAATGGGAAGACCCCGCTGGTGTACCAATTTCGGCCATCTTGTTCGGTGGTCGTCGGCGCACCACGGTCCCTCTAGTCACTCAGGCTTTTAACTGGGAGCACGGCGTCTTCTTGGGGTCAATCATGGCGTCTGAAACCACAGCAGCCCAACAGGGTGCAGTCGGCAACTTACGTTTTGACCCAATGGCGATGTTGCCTTTTTGCGGATACAACATGGCGGATTATTTCGCCCACTGGTTGAAACTCGGCGGCACAGCCGATGCTGCAAAACTTCCACAAATATTTTTCGTGAACTGGTTCCGTCGTGACGAAGACGGTCGCTTTTTGTGGCCGGGCTACGGCGAAAATAGTCGCGTTCTGAAGTGGGTATTCGAACGTGTTGCTGGCACCGTCGGTGCCGATGAAACACCCATTGGGTTTCTGCCCGCTGCTGGCACACTTGATGTCAAAGGCCTGCAAGTCTCCGCAGATGACCTCACAGCATTGCTCAGCGTCGATATTGAAGGTTGGAAATCAGCCATCCCTCAAATCAAAGAGCACTATGCCCAATTTGGCTCGGCATTGCCATCACAGTTGTCAGGTCAACTAGAGGCGCTTGCACTCGCGCTTTAAGTCATTTGACCAACAAGTAGGGCACGGATGCCCAATCCCATCACAAACAAACCGCCGAAGCCGTAGAGCAGATAGAGGCGATGTTTCATTTGGTTGCGATAGCTATAAATAATCGCCACCGCAATGATCGCTACGAAGCCGTAAAAGGCGTGAAATTGTGGAAACTCAAGTTTGTACTTGTTGACCAGGATCACTCCCATAGTGACCTGTATGAAAACTGTGAGTTCAGCAACAAGTGTGAACCACCACAATGCTCGAGTGCGCAATGACTCAAGTTTGTGTGCGCCGAGGGCCCACGCCCCGGCAAGTCCATTAGAAATAATGACGAACCACGCCCAAGAATTATGTAGATCAACCAACATCAATGCGTTCATACTTCTAGCGACCTTAGTTGTTCGCGACTCATTGGACACAGGCGTTGCCGCCATACATCGCGATCACCACTCCGTTGGGGGTTTGATCACTGAGAATCCCTGAAAGTGTGTTCTCAAGGCTGAAACTCGCTCCTGCCACATCATCCATAAAAATCTCCGCTGATGGGTACACCCGCAACAATTCAGCGACCGTTGAGCCAAGGGTGATATCCCCATCCGTTGTCGGGCCCATGGGAACCGGGGCAATCCCCGCAACTGGCCCGTAGTTCCAGGAGAAAAAATGTAGTCGTCCTTCGGCGTATCCACTTTCATCGCCGAACATCAACATCAAGTCGCCCCAACGTACAGAACGAACCTTCGTTCCAGGACACAACTTGAACTTCTTAGTTGTCGGCACATAACCAGAATCAGAATCTGGCTTTCCTAACAATTCAGTGACGATCGCAATCAGGGCTGCTGCATCAACTCCAAAAAGTGAATCCCCCAGTCCGTCACTGCGCAAAACCAAAGTCTCTCCGGGTGACACCGTCGTTGACGTCGATGAGGTACTACTGGAGGCTGTCACCAGTGTCGTCGTTGTGGTCATGGGTGGCAAGGTCGTCGGCAGTGTTGTGGTGAGCGAAGTCGGTAATGGCGCCAAAGTCTCCGTCGTTGCCCCACCGCCTCCGCAAGCAGCCAGAATGAATACCGCTGCGGCGACGAAAACAGCGAGGCCTTCTGCGTGCCTTGTCTTGTTCTGTTGGGAAACCATTTGTACAGTCTGCCCGATTAGCGGATCAGAGTGTCGGCTTGCCGCCCACGTTCAACGAGACTCACCTTGCCACTTGCGTCAGTTTCGACGACCGTGACCGAGGCATTGTCCAAACTGTCAATGACCAATCGATCGTCTTTGA
>WLTJ01000151.1 GCA_009705435.1 Actinomycetota bacterium
GGCGTGGGACGCGTCGCATTCACGGATTTGGCGGAACCCATCTGGATGACATGTGAAATGACCTCCACGCCGATTGTGCGTAAAAGGGCCTTCGCTATCGCCCCTGCGGCAACTCGGGCAGCAGTTTCGCGTGCACTGGCGCGTTCTAAAACATCTCGCGCATCAGTGAAACCGTATTTCTGCATTCCAGCAAGATCGGCATGACCTGGACGGACCTTGGTGAGGGGATCGAGAGTCGCCCCAGGTGCTGGATCCATCTCTTTATGCCACTTATCGGAACGGAACCATTCGGTGTTCTTGATTTCAATAGCCACTGGTGAACCAAGTGTTCGACCGTGACGGACTCCCCCGACCAGGGTCACTTCGTCTACTTCGAATCGCTGGCGTGGTCCACGTCCGTAGCCGAGGCGACGACGTGAAAGTTCCAGTTGTATATCTTCAACTGTGATCTGTAAACCAGAAGGCAAACCTTCAATAATGACAACTAACGCTTGTCCATGGGACTCGCCGGCGGTGAGATAACGCAACATCGTGTATCAGGTTACCGTTCGCCTAGGAGAGTGCCTGTGAGGCTGCTGAAAGCATTTCTTGAACATCGGGGAGATGACCAGTCCAAATCTCTTGTTGGAGGGCCGCCTGGTGCACCAACATCCCCAGCCCATTTACTATTTGGCACCCTTTATCTTCGGCGACCCGCAATAAAGCAGTATGCAATGGGTGATAGACGAGATCAACGACGATGTGGCGCTGTTGCAACAGATCAAGCGGGATGGGCAAGACCGACTCCGACCCTGTCTCCCCCATGCCCATGCTGGTGGCATGAATGATGAGGTCACATTCCTCTGTTGCGCGCCGGAGAGCAGGTTCATCGCTCAGAGAGATAGCTCGAGAACCGATAGGCGCTAATCCAGCAGCAAATTCGGCTCCATCTAAAGAGCGGTTGGCCACGACCACTTGCTTGCATCCGTGACGTGACAGAGCGTCAACGACCGAGCGCCCAGCGCCACCAGCGCCTATGACAAGCACCGAAGAATTCTCGATATGCACTCCGTGAGAACGAAGGTTTTGCAGCAAACCCTCACCGTCGGTACTGTGGCCAACTAGTGCACCGTCACTGGCAACTTCGACCGTGTTGACACTGCGAAGCGCGATTGCTGAAGGACTGCTTCGATCAACCAAAGTAGCCATCTCTGTTTTATGGGGCATGGTGACGCTTAAACCACGTAAATGCAAGGTCCGAAGAGCACTCAAACTGTCGGCCGTCTTGCCGGCAGCAACTTCAAAGGCAACGTAGACCCAGTCCACTCCCAAAGAACGAAATCCAACGTTATGGATGATTGGTGACAAACTGTGGCGTACGGGGTCACCAATAACGCCGACCACGGATGTCTGAGCGCTGATTCGTACTTGAGTGTTCATATCACAGGACTCCAGCGATGATCGCCGCTTGAACATTGGCTTGATGTTGCGAGAAAGTGGCGGCGAACTTGTGATTCCCGTCTTTGTCTGAAAGAACATAGTAGAGATAAATGCACGGTGAACCATCCTGAATTTCACGACAGAGGGCATTCCCCGCAGAAGGATTTGGTGCTGGGGACAAGGCTGCGGCGATGGATTCTCTACCCGGATTTGAAATGGGGGTGGGTGGTAACCCAGTGTGCATATAGGTATTGAAGGGTGTGTCAATTGCTTTCAGCGTCGGAAAAGAAAGTTCTGAATTCTGCTTATAGAAAAGTGTTGCATCAATTTCCAGGGGCATTCCCAGCGCCAATCTGTTGTAGATCACTCGGGCAATCTTGGGTCGATCTTGAGCAACTTTTGCTTCCCTTTCAATAATTGAAGCCACAATCAATACCTCGTAAGGTGATCGACCGACAAGGTTCATCGAATCATCTAATCCCTCTTGACGGCCTACGCGCTCCATCAACTTCAGCATTTCCTGGGCTACCTGTGTCGCTGTTTTGTCACCAGAGATGAGGTATGTGTCAGGAAACAAAAGCCCTTCGAGCGATGTCACAGATTCAGGCTGATACACGGATCTCACGGCTGAAGAAGTCGTTTTGAGGTCGCCAGTTTTCGCAAGAAAATCCTCTGCATCAATGGAAGGAACTCCTTGATTGAGGCGTTCAGCAATTTGTGCAAGGGTGAAACCTTCAGGGAAGGTGACCTTGCTCAGAGTCTCATTCGGAGGGGTTCGCAAAACCCGTAAAATATTGCCCATGTGATCACGAGGTCGCAGAGTGTAATAACCGGGAAGGATCTCAAGACCCCCCTCTGAAGAGGCGTAAGACCGGAACACGGAATCATTGACGATAAAGCCATCTTGCTTGAGCTTTTTACTCACAGTCGAAAGATCATCAGTTTCAGTAATTAGGAATATCTCCGACGCATCGGCTTCCCCGCTTGGATTGACTTGCTGGAGATACCAATACTTGTGCGCTGCAAATGCCACTGCAATCACAACCAACACTGAAACAAAAAGCATTGCGACTATGTTCGCGATTCGTTTGCTAGGAAACCCTTCCACAACGAGCGATGGTAAGACCCGATGCTCATGGTCCATATCTGGACGCTCATTCACGAAGATGACGACTTTCAAGCCATGCCTGCAACATGATTGCGGCAGCCACCTTGTCGACATATTGACGACGCGCTGAGGCACTGAGATTCGCTTCCTTGAGGGCGCGATCGGCAGCTACCGTTGTCATCCGTTCGTCGAACATCTCTACAGGCACAGACAAAACCGTACTCAGTTGACGAGCCTCAGTGGTGGCGGCCTTTGCCGCTGGACCATGGCCGCCCGCCATTAATAACGGAAGTCCGATCACCACAACCTCAACTTCTTCTTGCAGAACTATTTCAGCGATTTTAAGATGATCTAAGCGAACAGACTTTGCTCGTAAAAGAACACTGTGTGGGCTGGCGATAGTGCCGCTGATATCACTCACAGCAAGACCTATCCTCTTTGTACCGAGATCAATACCGAGGGCACGCATCAGGAGCGAGCCGCCACCTCGGCGAGACGTAACGCTTCGGGCAGATGCTCAGGAAGCTTTCCACCAGCCGTGGCAATATCTCCTTTTCCTCCACCGCCGCCCCCGACCACCTTGGCTGCATCTTTGATCAGCGCTGTTGCTGAGAGGCCGCTTGACGGTGTCACTGCGGCGACAAGCGAAACTCCCCCTTCAGGTGTTAGTCCACCGAGCACGACAGCACGAATTCCCACTTGTTGCCTCACGGCCAAAGCCAACTCGCGGAGATCACCAGGTGAAAGCTCATCAACGCGGGCCACGACGATCCCCTCGTGCGCGCCTTGCGCCAAAGAGGTTGCACCAAAAACCGCGAGACGACTTCTTAAAATTTTGTTTTCATCTTGTACGGCTTTGAACTCATCAAGTTTACGGTGCACTCCAACTAACAATTCCTGCGAGCTGGTACCCAAAAGCGTGGCTGCTTCATTCAAGGAACGCTGCTCGCGCTGCAAAAGTTCGAGTGACCTGATGCCGGCGACGGCTTCAATTCTTCTCAAGTTGGCGCCAACGGAACCTTCAGAGATGATGTGAATCAAACCAATATCTCCGGTAGCGGTGACATGGGTACCACCACATAGTTCAACTGAAGGTCCTGCCGATAAAACCCGCACTTGATCGCCATATTTATCACCGAAAAAAGCAATGGCACCCTTCTCAAGGGCTTCGTCTTTAGATGTTTCTAGTGATGTCACTGCGGCATTATCCAACGTCAGCGTGTTCGCAAGATCCTCAATACGCTTCAGTTGGTCAATCGTCAGAGAGTCATAGTGACTGAAGTCAAAGCGCAACCGTTCATCGTTGACTAACGAACCAGCCTGTTTGACGTGCTCGCCGAGGACCTCACGAAGTGCCCAATGCAAAATATGTGTCGCAGTGTGGTGCCGACGAATAGCGGTACGACGTAGCACGTCAATACTGGCATCTACTTCTTGATTAATCAGCAGTGTTCCCGATATCACTCGACATAGATGCCGACGTAAACCCGGCAAAGCGTAAGTGGTATCAAGAACTTCGTAGTTTCCAGTGGCGGAGGTCAGAAAACCTGTATCGCCAACCTGACCACCACTCTCGGCATAGAACGGAGTCTGCTCAAGGAAGACATCAAAAAGACCGTCGTCATCGGGAATAATCGCCAAAACTTTTGTTAAGCAGGACTCTCGCTCATAACCGACAAATGCACCCGTGCCATGCGATTCCATCACTTCACGGTAAAGATCAATTCGGGAGTCGTCGGCGACATTGCCTTTACGGGCCGCCTTCGCCCTCTGACGCTGCTGATCCATTTCCACGCGGAAACCATCAAGGTCGACTGAGAGTTCTCTTTCAGCCACGATCTCCTGAGTGACTTCAAGCGGAAAGCCATAGGTGTCGTGTAACAAGAACGCTGTGGAACCCGAGACCACATGATTTTCATCTGCTTGGTTCAACTCATTTTCAAGAATAGAAAGACCAGTTTTTAGTGTCTGGCGAAACCTTTCCTCCTCTTTGGTCAAAACTCCCAAAATGAAATCCTTTTGAGCAATGACATCTGGGTAGGCCTCACCCATGGTGGTAATTGCGGACTCGACAAGCGCCGGCATCACCAACTTTTCTGTGCCCAATAAGTATGCGTGGCGGACCGCACGACGAATGATTCGTCTCAACACATAACCACGACCTTCATTGGAAGGAAATACGCCATCATTAACGAGCATCGTGCTTGACCGTGCATGCTCGGCCAATACCCGCAAACTAAAACTTGCTCGATCTTCGTAATCTCCGATTTTATA
>WLTJ01000152.1 GCA_009705435.1 Actinomycetota bacterium
AAGTTGTGCTCAATGCCACCGAGTCCATCATCAAGAACGTTGCGCACCAAACCCATGTCAGTCCCCCAACGCTCAAGCTGCCTGATCGTCGTCGAGACGACCATCTAGTCCGACTCGACGAATTGTCGTTGTCGCCGTGCGGGTCGCCGATACCCCATCAACTAAACGGCGAGCCTTTGCCAATGGACCCCAGTCAAGGGCTCCGCGGGCTACGACATAAACGAACGCCAAGAAGAAGACAACGCTAAATGCAAACATCTCCCAGAACGCAAAGGCACCAAGTTCAGCTCGGTTGACGGCATAGGGGTAAATGAAAATGATTTCAATGTCAAACATGATAAATAGCATCGCCACGATGTAAAAACTGACAGGGAAACGCTCAGGTGGTTCGCGACTGGGAACAATCCCGCATTCGTAAGGTGCATCTTTCGCCGATGAAGGTCGCCGGGGAGCCAGCAACTTTGAGGCCACAAAACTCAACGCTCCAAAGAGAACGGCAAGAATGGTGAGCGCTACAACGGGAAGATATTGCCCCATCAGTTAAGCCCCCGCAGGAACAGGCATCGCGAGATTGGCAGCCAATGTACGATCTCGACGATGCAGCATCCAGCAACAGATGAGGAAAAAGATTCCAGAGCCAAAGGTGACGAGCAACGCTGGTTGGCGCTTGGTGCCAAGGTCGCGAATCATGACAATGTATTGGTGAGGCTTACTCTCGTCGATAACGGGTCGTGCAGGAGCGCGCCCAGGTTCGGCTCTCTGTGGCACTAAAGCGGCGATTTCTACAATCGCGTAATGCGGTTTGTGCAAAAAAGCAAGGAAGTCAAGTTTGTCGCCGATCTTGGGATAGCGATCACCACCACGGTCATACACCGCGACCGCTTGGTATTCCCCGCCGGCGTACAACTCGGCTTCAACTTGAATGATTTCATCAGCGGCAGCGATCGACTGACCGCGACCCTTATCGTCCGTCGGAAGAACTTTCCAATTTTCTTCTTGCAAAGCCTTCGCTCCAGCAGTAGCAGCCTCAACTGGTGATGCCCCCTCAGAAATCTTCACCGAATTCACAAGTACCTCGGCCTGCGGCAACAGGGCTACATCGCGTACAACCGTGAAGGGATGCGCCGGCTTCCACGACGGCTCATTACCTTTGAGACCAATGCCGTAGGTCATCCAGATAACACCCATCATGACCATCCAGCCACTGAGTCCCGCAAGCGCAACTAGGAGTCCTAAGCGTGCGCCCATGTTGGTTGCAAGAAGAAGATAAACACTTCCGCATAGGGCGACGACGGCGATAATGACCGTGAGAAGCCCACGGATTTCGGGTTCCCAAGCGATGCTTAACATGGTGCTCATAGTTCGTTCCGTACGTAGTTCACGATCTGTTGGATCTGTTCAGCGGTCAATAAATCACCAAAGCCAGGCATCCGACCCGAACCTTGTCCTTGAATACCGTACTTCGCTCCGTACTTTGAACCAGCCTTGATGAAGTTGATCATTTCTTGTTCAGTGCTGAAGTGAGTGTTCGTGGCTCCACCGGTGAGGTTCCAACCAAAGGCACCCGAACCAGTCTGTCCAGGTTCACCCCAACTCCATCCAGGCGTATGGCAGCGAGCACAACTAAAACCACCCGATCCCAATTCAAGATTGAAGAGTGCTTCTCCAATTGAGGAGTAGGTGCCATCAGCAACAGACTTTTCAGCGGCCGCTTGAATCTTGTCCTGTTCAACCACAGGCAAATGTCCACCCTCACAGTTCAACGGCTTGGCATCGGCCACGATGCAGTCTTCGCGCGGAATCTGAATGCTTTTGAGGTACGCCAGTAACGTATCAATCTGTTGGGCATTGAGTGGTCCACCACCCTCGATGCCCCACGGGGACATCGGCGAAAACGGTCGACCGTATTGCAGGATGAAACGAACTTCACTTTCATCAAAGCGGTAGAAGACGGTGTTGATTGCTGGAGCTTTCCAAGTCACAGATTTCACTTCACCAGTTTTCGAATCAGTGATTGTGTATGGTGCCGCACCACCCGCACCGTTCATTCCACCATGGCAGCCAGCGCAGTTGAATCCACCCTCAGCAGTTGGAGCAAAAAGGTTTGAGCCCCACTCGATAAAACGATTCGCTTTACCGCTAGTTGCATCAGCTTGGCGACTCGGTTCCAAAATCCAGTAGGCCGGCAGTCCAATGGTGATCGTTGCCAACATTAAAACACCAAGCAACTGCATTTTCTGAAGGCGCTTACCCTCAAGAATTTCATCATCGAAATATTCTTTACGGTTAGCGGCGAGTTCAATCTCCGAACCAATCTCAGCGCGACCTGCTGATCGGTTGAAAAATGCATAGGTGACATAACCAATGACAAAAAATAACGCTATGAGCGACGCAAAAGTAGAAGTGACGAGTGAAATCATAATCAGTGCTTTGTCTCTCCGGAAACGCAGTGTGGCCCTTCGGCCTCCTGCCCAGTCGTGTTGATACCAATTGCAGGACCGTTAAACCTAGTTCCAGTGTCAACAACGACGTTGCCATTGGTTACCGATACACCAAAGCGATCCATGCCACGAGGGGCGGGACCAGCTTTCTTTTCACCAACACGGTTGTATTGCGAGCCGTGACATGGACATTCAAACCACTGTGAACTCTTACATTCAGGAACTCGACAACCCAGGTGTGGACACTTTTGGTAGAGCGCAATAATGCCACTTTCCATACCAGTCGAAACCGTTTGCTTGCCATAAGACAGGCGTGCCTTAGGAAGAGAGTCGGCGGGGTACGAGGTCAACCAAGTTCGCGCCTCGGGCTTATACACAAAACCGCGCTCACTCCGAATTTGCGCGACCAAGTCATCAAGGCGACCGACGGTGACCTTGGAACCAAAACCCCCACCAGCACGTGGCCACAAGAATGCTATGAGTGCTGCGCCAAACGATGCGAGACCCGTAGTGACCAAGAAAATGGTAGCACGATTGAAAAACTGCCGACGGGAAACATCAATGGCCTCTTGATCTGGCGCTTGCCAAATCACAGGCGCTACTTCAGTAGCTTTTTCAAGAACGGCAGTACGAGTGGCGATTGCCTGTGACTCATACGCTGATCCAGCAGGAGCATCACCCGATTCAGCCTTGATCGACTTGTCACGCTTCACAGTTTCTCGCGCAAGCGCGCCTGCACCGCGTACATCAGAGCGTCGTGCCGAGGTAATCAGCACGACAGCAGCCAACACCACTAGGGCGGCGATAGCTATAACGAATGTTGCTAGGGGTGTCATAAAAGTGTGCTCCTCACAACTCGAAGAACAAGCCATCCCGCCAAGGGAAGACAAAGTTGAAACCAGGACCACGGAAGAACGATCCGATGATGACTAACACAGCCCAAAACATGAGGTGAATAGTCATAATCGAAGTCGCAAACTTGCGGTCCTCGGGTTTGTTGGATGGATTTTTGTCAATGAACGGGGCCAAAATTAATGCGAACAAGGCCACACCAGGAATTGTTACACCAGCCACCATCGGGTGGAACATCGTCAACAATTCTTGAAGTCCTAAGAAGTACCAGGGTGCCTTTGACGGGTTGGGCGTCTGGTTGGGGTTTGCCAACTGCATCAAGGGAGCATTGACAAAAATTGCCACGAAGAACAAGAACGCAGTGCAAGCAATCGCCGCCACGAACTCAACGGCCAGCAGGTGGGGCCACGTATGCACTTTGTCCACTGGAGTGGCCTTGACATCTTGAATTGAGCCCGACTTAACGACTGTCAATAAGCGTTGAGTATGACCACCAGGGCCCGCTCCAATAGGCAGACCTGCGGCGACTGGAGCAGCACCCACAAGGGCGCCGACCTTTTCGGAGACAGCAACTTGCGCTCCGCCAGTTTTATCCTTAGCCGCTTTGCTGCGCTCAAGAAGATGAGCCGGAATGCGTGGATCTGAGGCTGGAGTATCGCCAGCAGTAGGCGCGGCCGCACCCGCTTGCGCAGCGGCCTGATCGCGCGCTGCTTGTGCTCGCTTCAAAAGGTGTTCTGGGATTTCAGTCATGTTGAGTCATTTCCTTTCAGGCACTGGTCACAACGGACCGGAGATGCCACCGTCCTTGCGGACACGCCAGAAGTGGATAGCCATGAAAATCACGATGACGAAAGGCAACATGAGAACGTGAAGCACATACCATCGCAGCAACGTTTCAGAACCGATCTCGACACCACCGAGCAATACGAAACGCACTTGAGAACCAAACACTGGTGTATAGCCCATCATGTTGGTACCCACGGCGACTGCCCACATTGATAACTGATCCCATGGAAGCAAATAACCCGTGAAGGAAAGCAGCAAGGTCAGTGTCAATAAGACGACACCGATCACCCAGTTAAATTCACGCGGAGCTTTGTACGCACCATGATAAAAAACGCGGGCCATGTGCAAGAACACCGAGAGCACCATCAAGTGCGCTCCCCATCTATGCATATTTCGCACAAGTAATCCGAAAGCCACCGAGGTCTGCAAACTACTGATGTCATTCCAGGCGGCCGTGGCTTCAGGGCGGTAGAAGAACATCAAGAAAATGCCAGTCACCGTTAAGTGAATGAAGAGGAAGAAACTGAGTCCACCGAGACACAAGGTGTAGCTCACCTTGACGGCATGACGCTTGACCTTCACGGGATGCAAGTGATAGAGCACCGAGTTCATGATGACGTACGAGCGGTTACGCGGGCTATCGGTGTAGCCCTTACGGAAAATAGAACCAGGACGGAAGATTGAACTCCAGGCTTGACTGCCTTGAACATTCTCTAC
>WLTJ01000153.1 GCA_009705435.1 Actinomycetota bacterium
GCACATGACAGCCCTGCGATCACTGTCAGATGTGTTCATCAAATTTTATGAGGATGAAGATTGACCTCAAAGTTGCCGCGACTTCCTCCACGCGATCCACCTCAAGTAGACATCAACGTACTGGGCGACTCCAACCGGGCGCACCGGTCAGGACGGGCGCCGGCCATTTTCCTTCCCCCATTTCAATCATTCCATGAGGTGAGCCGTAAGCCTTGAGTAAATCAAGATACGGCGAGGCATCAAATGCTTCGGGGCCACGCACACCACAGTGCGTCCATGTCCCTGTGGCTAGAAGTTCCAACGCCACAATCGGACAGATCGCCGTCTGCCACAAAACTGCTTGGCAACCCCACTTTGTCATTGTCTCTTCGTTATCGACGACGTGATACAAGTACACCTCGCGTGGCAAGCCATTGTGTGTGCCCTTGATCCATGTACCGGCGCAGGTTTTCCCCTTCATCAAATGTCCCAATTCAGCAGGATTCGGTAATAAGGCAGCCAGCACATCACGCGGTGCAACGTGGACATCACCGACTTTGATCTTCGTCGCGGAATCAAGACCTAGATAGACGAATGTTTTCAACCAATTGATGAATTCATTACCCAAACCATATTTGAAAGTGACTCGATTGCATTCAATCTCTCGCGGAATCAAAAGAACCTCTTCATGCTCAACATTGACGCACTCAATCGGGCCGATTCCTTCTGGGAAATGAAAAATTTCTGACTCGCTGAAACAATCGGTCGTAAAAATACCCCGAGTTTTTTCCCAAATCAGCGGCGGATTCAGACATTCCTCAATCGTTGTCCATATAGAAAACGTTGGAGCAAAGTCATATCCCTCAATCGCCAGATTTGCTCCGTCTCGAACACCGATCTCGTCAATCGTGTCAAAGAGATTGTCGGCGGCATAACGCGCAAAGACGTCAGATAAGCCAGGCTCCACCCCCATGCCAACAAGAGCCAACAGACCTTTATCAATCCAATCCTCATGCGCGGATAATTGTTTATGCCCCAATATTTCGCCAACTTGGTTGTACGGGTCGGTGGCGTGGGGTGTACTGAGATTCATTGCCATGTCTATGTAATGCACACCTGCAGTGAAGCAGGCGTTGAAAATTGGCTCATTCAATCGCGGGTCACAGGCGTTCACTACAAAGTCCGCATCGCACTCCTTGATCAGTGCCACAATGTTGCTCTCGCTCCGGGCATCAAGTTGTACTGCAGTGAAACGCTGTTGATCAGTTAGTCGGTCAATCGCTCGTTGTGCCGCCTCAAGTGAAACATCAGCCAAGGTAAAACTACGAAAGAAATTTCGGCTTTCAGCGATAGCGGCCATAGAGGTGCCGACACCGCCAGCACCAATAACAAGAATATTCATCAGAATCCTTTGGGGAATGCTTTACTGTGCACTGCGTTACTACAGTCTTGCCGACAAAGAACACACACTGGCGTGATGGCAGACTCTAAAGATGTCACCTGTATCGGGCAATAACGATTCGTGCCCCAGAAGTCATTAGTCCAACAAAGATGGGTCAGCGCGTAATTCTTGGCGAACCATGGCTTCCCAGAAGCCATGGAACTTATCTCCATCGGAGGCTTTCATTCGCTCGATGTACCACTGCGGTAACGATGAGGTCATGTCAGGTTTAGCCGTGCGCGCGTACCAGGCACGTTGGCTGCGTTGTTCAAGGGCGACACACCGTTGATGGACGGCACGGATTGATTGACCCATAACAAAAACACCGTGGCCAGCAAGCAACACTAAATCAGCGTCACCCATCGCCGCTACCGCTGTCGCAGCGGCGTCAGTGTCATCGACACTCCCCCCATATTCTCGTACTAATGCAATATCACCACCTCCAAGAACACTTGATTGATCAAGGGCGGGCGGGATCTCGCCCATATCGGCCCATACGGTTCCAAACAGTGGATGGTTATGTAATGCGACTTCAACATCTGGTCGGGCCTTATGTAATTCAAGATGCAGGGGGATGCCGAGCGGGACTGGCCAGTTGCCTTCAACAAGATTTCCCTGCATATCAATGCGAATAATGTCTTGCACGCGAAACTCGTTCCACAGCAACAGCCACGGATTGCACAGCAATGTTCCATCGTGAAGATTGACAGTGATATGACCCGCTAAGTGGTCGTTGTAACCCTCACGCCACAGAGTACGGGCAAGAAGAACCATCTCTTGCTTGAGTGAGAGGTCTGGCAAGAGACGGTCTTTGTTCGGCTCAAACGGCGTAAGGCTCATCCCCTCATTCTTACCGATATTGATCCCCCAATTGCTATAAGACTCAAACTCAAGACGATGCATTACATTTCAGCAGCTTGCTTGTGGCACGATCGTGAGATGACGATCACTATCGCCTCAGTCAATGTCAACGGTCTTCGCGCCGCCGTAAAAAATGGAATGCATGCATGGACTGCACAATGTGCCCCCGATGTCATCACCTTGCAAGAAGTACGAGCACCCGATGAGTTAGTGGCAGAACTCATGGGCGAAGGCTGGCATATTGCCCATGCTGAGTGCAATCAGAAGGGGCGTGCTGGAGTTGCTGTTGCCAGTCGCTTACCGATCGTCGCTAGCCATATCGGGGCCGACCATCCGACTCACAACTTCACGGGGAGATGGGTGCAGGCCGATATTCAGGTGGGTAAGAATAAAACTCTGACGGTGATCTCGGCATATGTCCACACAGGTGATGCCGAATCCCCCGAAAGAATGAAAGAAAAGTTTGCATTTTTTACTGCGATGAAAGAGCGGATGCAGGCTTTGAGGGCTTCAGGAAACCATGTCTTGCTGACAGGAGATCTCAATGTTGCCCATCGTCCAGAGGATCTGAAGAATTGGAAAGGCAATCTCAAGAGTGCAGGATTCCTACCCGAGGAACGCGCTTGGTTTGACGAGATGTTTGATCAACATGAATGGGTAGATGTCATGCGCCAACAAGTGGGTGACATAGTGGGTCCGTATTCATGGTGGTCATGGCGTGGTAAAGCATTTGACAATGACGCTGGATGGCGCATTGATTATCACATTGCTAATCCAGAACTGGCAAAAACTGCCATCAGCGCAAGAGTGGATCGTGCTCCAACCTATGATGCTCGCTGGTCTGATCACGCGCCAGTTGTTGCGACCTACAAACTGTAAGTAAATAAATTTCAGCGATTTAGTTCGAACCAAGCCCGCAAGCGAGTGAAACCTTCATCCAATGTGACGTGTGGGCTCCAGGCAAGATCGTCGCGCGCCGGACGCGGGTCAAACCAGTGTGCCGTTCCCAACTGCTCAGCCACGAAACGGGTCAGTGGTGGTTCGTCGCTCCGCAAGCGTGGCCAGAGGCGTTCAACGACTGAGCCAGCGATGCGTGCCAAAGGAAGTGCTAGATGCTTGGGTCGAAAAGGTACGCCTGCTGCCTGACAGATTCCTTCAATGAGTTCGGTGACAGTGCGCGGTTCACCGTTGGCAATGACATAAGCCCGACCAGCACATGTTGCTCGTGGGGCCACCGCATCAAGAGCAGCAAGATGGGCGCTGATGGCATTATCAATATACGTTGAATCAACTAGCGCATGCCCATTACCTACCATGACTAAACGACCCGCGCGGGCTCGATCAACAATGCGCCCAACTAACTGTGTGTCACCTGGGCCCCACACCAGATGGGGTCGCAAACTCACGACACCCAAACCATCTGTATTCGCAGCCAAAACCATATGTTCTGCTCGTGCTTTTGATTCTGCGTAGAACGAGCCCTTGCGCCCCGTCACCGCCACATCAGCGGTGGCCCCGACAATTGACTCTCCAGAATGAGCAACCGAGGGAGTTGACACATACACCAAGCGTGCAATGCCGTGTACGCGCGCTGCATGAATGACGTTGGCCGTGCCGTCAACGTTGACACTGCGAAAATCTTCCCAAGTGCCCACGACGCCCACTCGAGCTGCCCCATGAATGATTGCATCACAACCCACAGCAGCAGCTATCAATGCTTCACGATCGCGAATATCAACAGCATGTTGCGTGAGCGACGTTGAGTGTGCCGTTACTAATTTTCGGCGCTGGACACAAATAACTTCATCGCCACGTTCAACTAAAGCCTGAGCCACACCACCGAGGAGCAAACTTCCTGCTCCAGTAACTAAAACTTTCATCGCCTTGATCCAGAAAGTTTGTCTTGCATCATGAGACCGAGAGCAGACCGATCAATTTTTGAGTTGTGTCGTATATCAACCGGAAGTTTTTTCACAACCCATACCGAAGCCACGCTCTGCGGAGCGACTGCCTGCCGAATCTGCTGTGTGAGAAGTGTGCCTGCAGGACCTTCTGAGGCATCATCAACTTCAACGACGATCACCACTTGCTGAGTCCCACGAGGTCCGATACCGACAGCCGCAGCACGAGCCACACCCGTGACTGCTTCACAAGAAATTTCTAGTGGCACGGGTGTGACTTGACCCGAAGCGGTATGAATGACGTGTACTAAACGTCCTTCAATCCATAGATTTCCTGAAACATCAAGATGTCCGACATCGCCCGTGCGATGCCAGGTCCGTGAGTTCAATATTGGGCGGGCTGCGATCTGTGTCTGCCACAAGCGGTCATATCCCGACGACATCCAAGCGGCACACACGACGACTTCACCAGTTGTCCCGACATCTAAGGGGACGAGGTCTCCGAGCGTGTCAGCGGCGGCAATCATGAGTTCGCAACCTTCAACGGCATGACCTACGCACACGCCTCGGCCGCTTCCAGCAAGTGTCCTCTCGGCGAGTGAAAGATCAGCGAC
>WLTJ01000154.1 GCA_009705435.1 Actinomycetota bacterium
CCTCTCCATCGGGCTAGCCGATCGTCTAGTCGATGACGATTCGTTGATGACCCAAGCCCTGATCTTGGCCGAAGAAATCGCCGCCGCAGCACCGTTGGCGGTGGAATCCATCCGCGCGACTTTGCGTGGTGATATTGCTGATCGTGTTCGTCTAGCCACTGCTCATGAAATGGCAGAACAAATGCGCCTTCGCCAAACCAAAGATTTCACCGAAGGCGCCAAGGCCATGGCCGAACGCCGAACACCCCATTTCAACCGTTCATAGCATCAGGAGAAAAAATGTCACATGTATCTGGAATCATGACCGTCGCAGACATGATGCAACCCAACGATCTCATTACCCATGTCCGGCGTCTGGAAGCATTAGGGCATCAATCTGTGTGGCTTCCAGATATTTTCGGACGCGAGATTTACGTGACTGCCGGCTTTATTCTGCATCACACCACCACGATCAAAGTCGCTTCTGGTATTGCCCATATGTATGGACGCGACGCGATCTGCAGTGCTCAAGCGGCGCGGACCTTATCCGAACTTTCGGGTGGGCGTTTTATTCAAGGTCTCGGCGTATCCAACACATTGGCATCTGAGATGCGCGGCATTGCATGGGAGAACCCAATGCAAAAGACGCGTCAGTATGTCAACGCGATCCGTGGTCCGTTACCCATTCATTCACCGGCCGTTTATCCACCAGTGCCAATCTTTATTGCTGCTCATGGTCCGAAAATGTTGGCTGTCGCAGGTGAAGTGGCCGACGGGGCAAACACGTATATGCAGACACCCGAGCACACATCGCAGGCTCGGCGACTCGTGGGACCGGACAAAATCCTCAATGTGGTATTGCCCTGTTGTTTGACGACTGATCCAACGATTGGTCGCGCAGTAGGGCGCGCCATGGTGTCGATCTACCTTCCGCTTCCGGCCTATCAACGGCAGTGGGCCACGCAAGGTTTTAGCGAAAGCGACTGGACTGATGGAGGAAGCGATCGTCTCGTGGATACATATGTTGCCTGGGGAAGCGTGCAGACGATTAAGACGCGCATGCAGGAACATATTGATGCAGGGGCAGATTCGATCATCATGGCTGCTGGTGGATCAAGCCCGGAAAATTCGTGGGACTTACTTGAAGCCTTAGCGCCGAACTGAGGTTCTCAAGAAGTTGACTCAGGTAATGCCACGATGGCTTCATGTTCTAATGAGGCCACAACTTTGCCAGCGACTTCAATGTGCACATCAAGAATCGCCCGTTCTCCGTGTGACTCAAAGCGTCGCACGACGACAGATTTCATGGTTGCGATATCGCCGCCATGGGCAACTCCGTGATGACGAATGATGCTTCTTGTATGAATCCAACTGCCACGTGCCACATGTTGGTACACCACTTGATTGGCTAGGGCGGGCCATACTGCGGGGTGAACGAGATTCTCGTCCGTGTAAAAAGAAAGATTGTCGCCAGCGCGATTGCCGTAGTCGCATCCCCACTCCCCATTGAGCGCGATTGTGATGTCGGGTAATTTCTCGCCGATACGCAGGGCGGTGAGGGGCACAGATTGACGCCATGTTTGGAAGATCACTCGTGGTTGTTCAGGTTCGTCGGTCACAGCGTGGATCGCTATCTCGTCGCCATCTGCAATGGGCGAGCACCGTAAAAGATCACCGTCAAAGACGGGGCGTCGAAACCGCACTTCTCCACCGCCATATTGCAACCAGTCGCGTCCCCAAGCCACGATGAGTGGATGAGTGAGATAGGCGTAGGTAGTCACGCCCGCTACAAGGGCTCGCGGAAATCCAGCTGCTTGTGCTCCATCATCGGTATGAATGGGATTACGCGAATGCTCAGGGAGATTGGCGGCGATGATCTGCCATGTTGTGGGTGGCGAATTCACGTGGAAACGGTGGGGATGCGAAAGTCGGTGACTTGCGTATCGTCGGTTCCGAGATCGGTGAAATTATCGTATGACCGAGCCGCCATAAATTCCCTCCATGAGAAGGGTCGGTAACGCGCTCCGTCGACGCAGAGTTCGGCGATTGGTTCAATAGTTGAATCGCGAAATGGATTTTGAAAATACGGAATGCTAAAGCGACGTTTTTGTGTCATTGGCACGACGCGGTGTATTGCAGCGCGGTACTGATCATTGGTCCACGCTTGCATGCAGTCGCCTAAGTTGATGACGATTGTTCCCTCTGTCGGTGGTACATCGATCCATCCGTGATCGCGCGATTCGGCTTGAAGTCCGCCCGTGTTGTCTTGAAGTAACAAGGTGATAGTTCCTGGATCAGTGTGGTAGCCCAATGCTGTCTCGCCCAGATCAGCAAGACCAGAACGTTCGTGCTCGGGGACTGGGTCGCCAATGGGATACTGGTTCAGACGCACCATGCTGCCGTGCCGACTTCCCATCATTTTTTGGCGTGACTCCTCAGAAAGGTGTAGCGCTTGGTGGATGAGTCCCAGAGTCTGGTCAGCCAGTGCACTGAACTCATCGAACAACTCACTCATCGTCTCGCGAAATCCAGGTAGATCGCGGGGCCAACGATTTCGTGCGTCGATGGCAGAGACAGTTGGGTCAAGGTAGTCAAATACCTCTTTGTTATCGCGTTTGCGTTTTGTGAGTTCACGGTCGTAGTAACCCATGGGATTGTCAAGGTCGCGCATGATGTCAGTTTTGATGGAGCGGTCGGCATCAAAGAAAACTTCAGTGTGTCGCCACGTGCGAGCGATGAGGTCATCAAGACCATGCCCCGACAAGAGAAAGAAGCCATGATCGCGGCAAGCAGCATCAAGGGCTTCCAAGGACGTGGCGGTTGGGGAAGAGATATCAACGGTCGGGACTAAGAGCACACCTCATGTTGGCACAAGTCCTCGTTGAGGTAAACCTTGAACTTGACTTTGTTCGATGTTCTCCCGGGAAGGCCCTTTCGTCTATGGAAATCAAACCCCAATAGGCAATAATGAAAGAGTGATTAACCACTATCTTTCCGCCCGTGCCGAACTTGATACTCCAGGTTCACCCTTTGCCACAATCATCAGCGACGTTCGCGGGGCTCCCGTGAGGGTGTTTGCCTCGGCTCCCGCGAATCTGCGTATGCTGTGGGAATCGACCGTGGCTCATGGCGATAAGGATTATCTCGTGTACGAGGACGAGCGCTATACCTACGCCGAAATCCACGCACAGGTGCGCAAGTTTGCTCATTACTTGACCTCGCAAGGAGTCGGCCGTCATAGTCGTGTGGCCTTGGCAATGCGCAATTATCCCGAGTGGGTTGTCGGATATTGGGCGACTGTCTCAATCGGTGCCGCCGTTGTCGGTATGAATGCATGGTGGACGGCTCCCGAAATGGAATATGCACTCAATGACAGCCAGCCCGCAGTGCTCGTCGCCGACGATGAGCGCCTCGAACGCCTATCCCAGATCACAGGGTTGAAACCCATCCATGTGATCGCAGTTCGTTCAGATCGCGACTTGCCTGTCAACGCAGTTCGTTGGGCCGACGTCATGTCAGGTGTGGATCCCGGTTCTTTGCCTGTCGTTGAATTTGATACCGATGATGACGCGACGATCTTTTATACCTCGGGTACCACAGGGTTCCCTAAAGGTGCGCAACTTACTCATCGCGGATCCATCGCTAATATTTACAACATTGTTGTGATGACAACAGCGGTGGCGATGGCTGAACAAAAAGCGATTGCTGCTGGAGATATTCCAGCGCCAACAGGTCCTGCTCCTGTTGCATTGCCGCCGTCGTTCATGGCACCGACGCCGCTATTTCACGTCACGGCGTGCAACTGTATTTTGCATCCGGCAACAGCGAGTGGAGCGAAAGTCGTTTTGATGTATAAGTGGGATGCCGGTCGTGCTCTCGAACTCATTGAGCGTGAGCGGGTGACAAACTTTTCTGGCGTGCCGACAATGAGTCGCGAAATGTTGTTACATCCCGACTGGTCAAAGCGCGATACCTCATCGATGATCGGGATGGGCGGTGGTGGAGCAGCTTTGCAGCCTGACCTTGTGCACAAGATTGCTGGAGCTTTGAAGGGTGGTCAGCCCTCAACTGGTTACGGCATGACCGAAACTCATGGAATCATCACCGCCAATTCGGCGCGTTGGTTTATTGCTAAGCCTGAATCATGTGGTCCATTAGTGCCAACACTTGAAGGCAAATTGGTTGACGAAGATGGCAATGATTTACCACGTGACCCCAACACGGTTGGCGTTCTGTGTGTACGAGGTTCGATAGTCATTAAGGGTTATCTCAATCGTGCTGAGGCCACCGCCGACAGCATTCGAGATGGCTGGTTGAACACTGGAGACATTGCGCGCATTGATGAAGACGGTTTTGTCTACATTGTGGACCGTGCAAAAGACATGGTGATTCGTGGTGGCGAAAATGTGTACTGCAGCGAAGTTGAAACGGCGATTTATAACCACGACGCAATTGCAGAAGCCTGTGTATTTGGTATTCCCGATGAACGACTCGGCGAAGTAGTAGCTGCCGTCATTGTCTTACGTCCTGGACGCTCAATGAGCGATGTCGAACTGCGGGATTTCTTGGCCGGCAAGATTGCCAGTTTCAAGATCCCATCAAAGATTTGGTTCCGTGATGAACCCATTCCTCGTAACGCCAGCGGCAAGTTCTTGAAGCGTGAACTCCGCAAGGAAATTACGGGCGAATAGGTTTAACTAGTTGGCGGCGAAGATGAATCACTGCCATCTTCAATTCCACAAACGTCTGTGGAATAAGCCTCGAGGATTTCTCCAGCTTTCATTACTTCTGGGGTGAACAATTCGTCGA
>WLTJ01000155.1 GCA_009705435.1 Actinomycetota bacterium
GATGAATAGTTACGAAGAAGGTGACAAGATCATTTTGGATGTTGTCCGCTTTGAACACATTTGGAAGAAAGATGCCATGGATTTCCCGGCACCCAACTTGTGGCGTTGGACGATCAACACCACAACCGGCAAAGTCACCGAAGAGCAGATCGACGATCGTGGAGCAGAATTCCCACGTGTCAACGATGCTGTGATTGGTTCAAAGCATCGTTTCGGATATGAAATGTCGATGGGTAATGCAGGCTTCGGTGAAGTTGATGCAGGCGCGATTTTGAAGTATGACCGCGAAGCAGGCAACTGCACCAGCATCGAACTTGGTAAAGGTCGAGTGTGTGGTGAAGCGGTCTTTGTTGCCGCCGACGGAGCCAAGTCAGAAGATGATGGGTACGTCATGACTTATGTTTATGACCAGTCTCAAGATTCAAGTGAGTTCGTGATCTTCGACGCTAAAACAATGAGCGACGAACCGATCGCAACAGTTCAATTGCCACGAATCCCCTTTGGGTTCCATGGCAGTTGGGTACCGGCCACTGTGGCCAATTAAGTAAGTGCCGCAACCTGCGGCGAACAACTGAGGGGGAAATATGAAACGATCCATGAGTTTGGGGACTCCACGATCTGGGCGGCGCTCACGCGCACTTGCCGCGATCGTCGTGGGAAGCCTATTTTTTGTCGCCTGTGGAAGTGATGGTGGTGGCTCGACTGAGACTGCTGCACCGTCAACTGAGGCACCCGTAGAAGCCTGTCTAGGGGGCGAGGACGGTCCACCCACAGGTCCGGAAATGCTTATCGGCATGGTCAATACCGAAGGCAATCCCAACGGACTTGACTTCCCCGACCTTCGTCGTTTCACCGAGGCATCCTTTGAATACATGAATGCATGCGGTGGCTTTGGCGGTCGACCAGTGAAGCTGGAGACCTGTGTTTCTGGCGGAACTCCAGAGACATCACAGGCTTGTGCCCAAGAGTTAGTTGGTAAAAAAGTTGAATTAATCCTTCTTGGGTTGGACTTGTTCCCTGACTTCGCAACTTATGAAGCGGCTGGTCTGCCGGTTATCGGCGTGTTGCCGATCTTGCCCCCGGACTTCACTGCTAACGCATTGTTCTTGACCGGTGGAAATGCGACGACAACCGCTGTGATGGCAGTCATCGCTCAGGACCGTTATCAGGCCAAGACTGTCGGCATCATTCATGCCGACAATGCTGGAGCTAACTCGACCGCCGCAGGCGTTGAAGCTGCTCTTGATAAAGCGGGAATTACCTGGAAGGCCGTCACGGGTGGAGACAACGAAACCGATGCTGGCTATCTCGGTTTGATGCAGCAAGCCAATGCTGATGATCCTGATCTTTTGATCTCGCTTTACGCGGACGCTGGCTGTATCGGAACCATTCGTGGCTATGCCACTGCTGGAATCACCAAGCCTGTGTTGACAACGAGTATTTGCTCAGACAGTGACGTCATTTCTCAAGTGGGCGATGCTGCAACTAATTGGGTATTCGTTGGCGCAACTCCTGAGCGCGACACTCCAGAAAAGGCATTATTGCAATCAATTGTGGCCCCATACATCAAGAACGAGGCAACTGGAGAAATGGGCATTGAGCCTGCAGACGTCGCGACAGGTGCTCTTGGTCTGGGTGGTTTGGGTACCGTTTTGGCGTTGTCGCTTCGCAACTTCGCCGCCGAGATGGTTGCTGGTGGTACTGAAATGACTGGTCCGAATCTGTATGACTTCTTGAAGTCGGCCGATGGCCTGTTCTTGTACGGAGGCATCACTCCTGTCAAGTGTGGTCTTGCCACACCAAGTTACCCATCAATTTGTTCGTACGTCTTTGAGGCGACCGAATACAAAGATGGCGCAGTCGTTTCCGTTGATGGTGGCAAGTTGTGGGATAGCACCCCACTCCTTCCCTGACCTGTCAACCACTGCTGGGCAACAAACAAGACGGAGAATGTAACGATGAATGATTATCTGTTTTATTTGTTGCTCGGTAGTGGGGCCGGGGCCATCATCGCTGGGTTTGCGATGGGCCTCGTCATTAGTTATCAAGGTTCTGGCATTGTCAATTTTGCTTATGGGGCAATTGCAATGTGGAGCGCCTATGTCTATGCAGAACTCCGGAATGGGGCATACCTTTTCCCCATTCCGGGTCTGCCGGACCGATATCACTTTGGTTCCGATGTCGGTTTCGTGTGGGCTTTCATTCTGGCTTTGCTCACTGCGGCAATCATGGGGTTACTGATTTATGCCCTGATCTTTCGCCCACTAAGAGATGCTCCAGCATTGGCTCGAGTTGTGGCCAGTGTCGGCTTGATCATCGTCATGATCGGGCTCAAGGATCGCCGCTTCCCTGATCAGTTAGCAATGCGCGTTGATCCAATTTTACCTAGTGAGGTAGTGACGATTACTGAAAAGTTGCGCGTACCGCGTGACGGCTTATGGTTGCTGGCAGTCGTGCTTCTGATCACGGTCGTTGTATGGGCCGCCAGTAAGTACTTACGGTTCGGGTTGGCCACGCGAGCGGCTGCCGAAAATGAAAAAGGAGCCATCCTGCTTGGGCACTCGCCTGATTTTCTTGCCGCCTCTGGTTGGGTGATTTCATCCGTGGTCGGTGCTGTGGTGGCTATTTTGGCTGCACCACTTGTGCAGTTGAATGGTTCGATCTTTACTTTCGGCTTTTTGATTCCGGCCTTGGGCGCCGCTCTGATCGGAAAGTTCCGACATTTCTGGCCAACCGTCTTGACGGGTGTTGCCATCGGAATGGTGCAGAGCACATTCACAAAAATGCAAGTCGATTTTAGTTGGTGGCCTCAATACGGAATGCGTGAAGGTCTGCCATTTCTCGTCATCATCATCACGATGATTGTGTCTGGTGAGCGTCTTCCCGAACGAGGCTCGGTGGGGGGCTGGAAACTGCCTTACGTTCCCCCCGCTAGGGTGACGTGGTTTTCAGTCGGCGCACCACTCGTGATGGCATCGGCCGGAATTATTTTTCTTGGACCATTATGGCGTGCCGCCATCATGAGTTCGTTGATTGCATCCGTTCTAGCTTTGTCTTTAGTTGTTCTGATCGGTTTTGGTGGTCAGACATCGCTGGCACAAATGGCTTTTGCTGGCATTGGTGGATTTGCGCTATCAAAGTTGGCTGGTAATTACGACATCCCGTTTCCGTTCGCGCCGATTCTTGCGGCCTTCGGCGCGATGTTATTCGGGCTTCTCGTTGGTCTTCCCGCCTTGAGAGTGCGCGGTACCAATTTGGCGATTGTGACTCTCGCTGGTGGAGTGACCATTGCTGAATTCGTTTTCAAACAACCGTGGGTCATCGGTGGAGTGAACAATGGTGGAGCCAAGGTTCCCAATCCCTCACTGGGTGGTTGGAACTTAGGTTTGATTTATGGCAATAAAACATCTCGACCGATTTTTGCCTTTTTCTTATTGGCGATCTTGACTATTTTGTGTTTGATGGTTGCCAACATTCGTCGCAGTGGTTCTGGACGAGTGATGTTGGCTGTTCGCGGTAATGAACGTGCATCAGCGGCTATTGGAATCAATAACACTCGAGTAAAAATGATGATGTTTGCTCTCTCTTCATTTATCGCTGGCATGGGCGGAGCATTGATTGCCTATCGATTTGGTGCCGTCTCCGACCTGTCGTACGGAACGATCGCTTCACTCACGGCTTTGTCGTTCGCATATCTCGGTGGTATTACGAGTGTCAGTGGCGCAATCGCTGCTGGTATCTCTGCGGCTTCGGGAGTTTCCTTCTACGCGATGAATCAGATGTTCGGGTCATTTGGTCGTTGGGAGGCTCTCATCGGTGGGGTGTTATTGATTATCACGGCGATCTTGAATCCTGAAGGAATCGCTGGTGGCATTCGAATGCAAGTTGCTGCGAAACGTCAACAAAAAGAGTTAGCGAAACAAGCACAACTTGTACCAATAAGTGCTTAAGGCACAACGCTGATTTAGACCTCGGCCACCGCGGCAGTTCCTGCGGTCACGGTAAATGTTTTCCAATCACTGACCCCGGAGTTTTCAACTTTCGCGTCATCGACTATGCGGTATTGAGCGGTCCATGTTTCTGGTGTGATGGTATGAAGTGTGTAACCACGATGTGAGGCTTCAGCATCAATGATGTTGGATAGCGCTTTCAGCAGACCTTGAGTCTCTGGCGGCACATTGCCACCAGATGAGATTGAAGTTGTCACGAACTCAATTCCAACTGCGGTGGTGGGGTTGGCGGTTGTCGTTAGTTGGCCGATGCCCGAGAGGTGAATATCACCAGTGAGCACGATGAGATTTTCCACCCCTTGCTCAGTGATGTCCGTGAGGACGCGATCACGATCGGGGGCGTAGCCATCCCATTGATCGAAATTGAGAACTGCCGCGCCAAGACGAATATCAGTCATCACTGTCTGATTTGCTAAAACATTCCAGACCTTGTCAACGCCGCGAATATTTGCTGCCACCCAAGCCTCCTGTTCGGCGCCCAAAAGGGTTCGCTCGGGAAGCAATGCATCATCGCAGGCTGGGGATGTTTGTAAAACGGCGTCATTACAGGCTTGGTCATCGCGATACTGACGAGTATCTAAGACCAACATATTCACGAGTCCACCCCACTGGACCTGTCGATAGATCGTGAGGTTTTCATCAACGGGAGGATCAAAGCGAACAGGCATGTGCTCCCACCAAGCTTGGTCTGCCGCGGCCCCGCGAGCGGTGTGGCCAGGATTATCGGCAGGATCTTCTGGCGTCAGGTTGGCATAGTTGTTTTCAAC
>WLTJ01000156.1 GCA_009705435.1 Actinomycetota bacterium
ATTGGTGGAGTCGAAGCCCTTTTAATTCGTTTGCAACTGATTGCTCCCGACGGAAAAGTTCTCAACGCTGATCAGTACAACCAAATGTTCACGATGCACGCTACGACGATGGTGTTCTTGTTCGTGATGCCGATGGCTGCGGCTTTTGCGAACTATTTCATACCACTACAAATCGGTGCCCGCGATGTGGCTTTCCCACGTATCAATGCTTTTGGTTTCTGGTGTTTCCTTTTCGGTGGTTTGTTCTTGAACTCATCATGGTTTTTGGGTGGCGGTGCCGACGGCGGTTGGTTCATGTATGCCCCGAATAGCAGCACCCTGTTTTCCCCAAGTCATGGCGTTGACTTCTGGACAATGGGTCTGCAGATCACTGGTATCGCTTCACTGACAGGCGCCATCAACTTGATTGTGACAATTCTCAATATGCGAGCACCTGGCATGAAGATGATGCGTATGCCGATCTTCACCTGGATGGTGCTGGTAACTCAGTTCCTATTGCTGTTTGCTATTCCAGTGATCACAGTGGCCCTGTTCTTATTGACCTTCCAAAGATCATTTGACGCAACCTTCTTTGACGTTGCATCTGGAGCGGATCCATTGCTCTGGCAACACTTATTCTGGATCTTCGGGCATCCCGAGGTGTATATCTTGATCTTGCCTTCGTTCGGCATTGTCAGTGAAGTCATTCCCGTGTTCTCCAAGAAGCCATTGTTTGGTTATCCGATCGTGGCTATGTCGGGTGCAGCGATTGGATTCGTCGGCTGGGGAGTTTGGGCCCACCATATGTTTGCTTCTGGTTTGGGTCCGGTGTCGGTCACTGTTTTCTCCATGTCGACTATGGCGATCGCCGTTCCAACTGGTGTCAAGATTGTCAACTGGGTGATGACTATGTGGGGCGGCAAGTTGACCTTCGCCGTTCCAATGTTGTTCGCCATCGGTCTTGTCACACAATTCACGATCGGTGGACTTTCTGGAGTGACTCACGCTGTAGCACCGAGTGATACTCAACAAACCGATACCTACTACATCGTGGCTCACTTTCACTATGTGTTGTTCGGCGGTGCAGTGTTCGGACTCTTTGCAGGCTTTTATTATTGGTGGCCGAAGATGTTCGGTCGACGGTTGAGCGAGAGCATTGGTAAATGGAACTTTTGGTTGATGGTCATTGGTATGAACATGACCTTTGGACCAATGCACATCTTGGGGTTGCAAGGTCAACCGCGACGCATGTTCGTGTGGACCGAGGCGCGTGCTGGAGAAGGCTTATTCAACTTTGGTTTTTGGAACCAAATTTCTTCCATCGGTTCGTTCATCTTGGGTATCGGCGTTCTGTTGTTCCTCGTCAACATTTTTTACACACACAAGATGAAGAAGGGTGCTTTGACTTCCAACGATCCGTGGGATGCCCGCACCTTGGAGTGGATGACCGACTCTCCTCCAAAGGAGCACAACTTTGATGTGATTCCACAGGTCAGTCATCTTGATGAGTTCTTCCATCGTAAGTACGAGCAAGATTCTGCGACTCACTCAGTCACTCAGGTGCATTCAGTAGACGAAGTAATGGCCGAATTGAACGCCCATCCAGACGAGCACATCCATATGCCTTCGCGCTCGTATTGGCCAATCTTGTTGGCTCTATCTTTGCCAGTCATTGGTTACGGATTGATTTACAACCGGATGTTACTGGCCATTGGTGCAGCGATGGTATTACTCACCATGTTTGGCTGGGCGATGGAACCTGCAACATCACCTGATGAAGACTTCGATCCACCAGAATCCGGTGATACTCAGGCGAAGGAGTTGGTGCCACATGGCTGAATCAGCGATTGCCAATGATCATGGCGTTAGCCATGGTGCTCACGCTTCATCAACTGGCTTGTCAAATAACAAGATGGGGATGTGGATGTTCCTCGGTTCGGAATGTCTACTTTTCGGTGGACTCATTTCGACTTACATGCTTTATCGCGGTCGAGTGAGTTCTGGACCGCAGCCGAACAACATCTTTGATATTCCGTTTACCTCAGTGAGTTCGTTCATTTTGCTGATGAGTTCACTGACCATGGTTTTGGCCGTTTCGTCAGCGCAGCGTAAAGACGATCGCAATACAAACCTGTGGTTGACGATCACGGCCCTTTTGGGTGCGACGTTCGTTGGTGGTCAGGTTTATGAGTTCACCTCGTTCTACCGCGAAGGTTTGGGCTTTACGACCAGTTTGTTTGGTTCAAGTTTCTACGCTCTTACTGGTTTTCATGGTGTGCACGTCTCAGTTGGAATCATCATGTTGATGGCTCTCGTTGGGATGAATCGCAACAATCGTATTCCTGGGGATAAAGCTGAAGTTGTCGAACTCATTGGTTTGTATTGGCACTTCGTGGACATTATTTGGATTATTATTTTCACCCTCGTCTATTTGATTCCGTCCTGAGGAGCGACCGATGAGCACCGCCACCACACACGTAGAAGCATCTGAGAACCACGAAGTTGAGCATCACGGTTTATCTGACAAGCAGTACATTGTCATAGCTTTGATTTTGGCTGCATTGACGGCCATCGAAGTCTCGACCTATTACGTGGATTTCGGTCCGTTCTTCATGCCCACATTGTTGATTTTGATGGTCATTAAATTTGTCACGGTTGTCTCATACTTCATGCACCTGAAGTTTGATAACAAGATTTTCAGTTACCTCTTTTACGCAGGACTCTTGCTTGCGATTGCCGTTTACTGTGGTTTCTTGGCAACATTTAAGTTCTTCTTGAAGCAGGGGTAATTTCTCATGATCGGCGGGATTGTCGTCGACCCATGGCGCTTTCAGTTGCATCTCGAAATTTGGTTGTTGATTGTCGCGTTAGTCACTTCGTACATCTACGTGGTTCGAGTGCTTGGGCCTAGAGCAGTCCCTGTTGGTCAAGTGGTGGTCAGTCGTCGGCAGTTGACGTGCTTCATCGCCGGTATCGCAATGATGTGGTTTGCATCTGACTGGCCGATGCATGACATCGCCGAAGAGTACTTGTATTCAGTGCACATGTTTCAACATATGACTCTGACTTACTTCATGCCGCCTCTTCTCGTTCTTGCGATCCCTGAATGGTTCATCCGAACACTCATTGGTGAGGGGCGGGCTTATCGGGCCTTGAGGTTTATGTGCCATCCAGTACGCGCTGCGCTCTTGTTTAACGTGGGCGTGATGGTCAGTCATATTCCTGGTGTTGTGAATGCGTCCGTTTCCAATGGACCACTGCATTACACCGTGCATATTTTGTTGGTGCTGTCATCAATGCTGATGTGGATGCCAGTGTGTGGTCCGATTAAGGAGTTTCACATCACGCCGATGTCAAAGATGATTTATTTATTTTTGAACAGTGTGGTGGCGACCGTACCAGCAGGTTGGCTGACCTTCGCCGAAGGAGTTGTGTATAAGCACTACAACATCCCCGTCAGAGTGTGGGGCATTTCAATCGGCGACGATCAGCAAATCGCTGGAGCGATGATGAAACTTGGAGGGTCTGCATTCCTTTGGACAATCATCGGAGTGATGTTCATCAAGAATTTTGTGCTCACTTTCAGAAGCGAAAATGACAGTGCTTACGTTCGAAAAGAAGAAGAGTTGACGACCGCCGATGTTGAGAGGGCTTTCAGCGCATCACCTCCGCATCCTGAGCCCAATAACCGTTGAAGACTATTCCCAGCGAAAAGTAAGTGCGGTCAGCGCTGGCGTAACGAGTGCCCAGATACCTAAAACTAGCCATGAGGTTGCTGGGCGATCACCACCGTTCACGAGAGCCTCACGCAAGACATCGGCGAGGGCTCCTGATGGCAAGCACTTTGCGACTGCGGCAACAGGATCTGGCAACTTGTCAAAAGGTATGACCATTCCACCAAGTAAAAGCAGCAATAGATACAAGCCGTTTTGTGCCGCCAAGTTGACTTCAGCCCGCAGGCGGCCAGCAATGAATAAACCCAGACCGGCGAAAGCAATGCTGCCAGTGACAACTGCGCCAATTGCCGCAAGCCATTGAGCATCATCTGCCTGCCAGTCAAGAAGTAATGCCACAGGGATCAGAATGCCGAGTTGAATGAACTGCACGACCAAAATGGTGATGACTTTTGCGATGAGCCATCGTGGACGCCCCAGTGGAGTCACTCCTAGGCGTTTGAGCACTTTGTAACTACGTTCAAAGCCTGTAGCGATACCGAGGCTGACCATTGAGCTACTCATGATCGCCAGAGCGATAACACCGGGAGTGAGAAAATCCATATGGTCGTCAAAGCCTGTGGGCAACACATCTGTCATCCCAAAGAACACCAGCAGCATCACGGGGATAATCAGTGTCAGTAATAACTGTTCGCCATTGCGCGCCAAGATCTGTAGTTCTGCGCGCAATTGGGCTCGCAATGGACTAGTTGAAGTCTTCACGGTGCACCCCCCGTGAGTTTTTTGAAAGTGTCTTCAAGACTGGCCATACCAGTTCTGAGTTCGACGACATCAATACCGCGTTCGGAGAGCCACACTGCGAGGGCCGCGATCAGTCCTTGCGGAGCATCTTCAATGCTGTAATCACAAGGGGCGTCTTCGTTCAGCCAACCTGCCAAGTTGTCGGGCATATCGGCGAGGTCAAGTGGACGAACAGTACGCAATCTCACGACGCGACGCGCCCGACGGACATCGTCAAGGCCCCCCTCAACAAGAACCTTGCCCTTGTCAA
>WLTJ01000157.1 GCA_009705435.1 Actinomycetota bacterium
CCGAACAACGCGTAAGCCGGCGGCAATCCAACTCCGCTCGGACCACTGATCAAGAAGAACTGTGAACCATTGGTGTTCGGTCCTGCGTTAGCCATCGCTAATGAACCGATTTGATATTGGCCAGCCTTAGGCAATTCGTCGGCGTACTGGTAGCCAGGTCCACCCCGACCAGTGCCAGTCGGGTCTCCACCCTGGCAAACAAAACCCTTAATGATGCGGTGGAAAATAATGCCGTCGTAATAGTGGTTGAGAGCCAAAAACACGAAGCTATTCACTGTTCGTGGAGCCTTCAAGGCATCCAAAGCGATCACCATGGTCCCCATCGAAGTTTCCATAGTGGCGGTGTAACGCTTGGTCGGGTCAATCCCCATCTCGGGCTCAGAAGCAAACTTCTGACTCTTAGGGGCGGAACCATCAAAAGGAGGGAAAGTTGTAGGCATAGGTGACAACACTATCTTGCGACTACTCTAAGCCCATGTCCGTAAACGATCCGATTAACGAACAATCATCAACGATTGACCTTGATGCCATCGAAAAAGATTTAGCCGACGTCGAAACTGCTCTCAATCGCCTTGACGCTGGAACCTACTGGACAGACGAAGTCACGGGTCAACCCCTGCCCGATTCACTTCTTGAAGCCAGTCCATTAGCGCGCCGCAATCCAACCTGAATTTCTAGGTCACCTCGGGGCTAATCCGAGCGAGGACTTAGGCAATACTGACCATATGAGTCATGAGATAACCCATCGCGTCATCGCCACTAACGGCGTCAACCTACAAGTCACCGAATCTGGTGACCCCAAAGGTCCATGCGTCATTCTCAGCCATGGTTTCCCAGAGTCTGCTTATTCTTGGCGACACCAAATGGGCTTTCTCGCCGATGCCGGTTTTCATGTCCTTGCCCCCGATCAGCGGGGCTACGGATTTTCTTCATCACCGAAAAACGTGACCGACTATGGCATTGAAAATCTCACGGGAGACCTCGTGGGCTTATTGGACGCCACTGGTCATGACGATGCAACTTTCGTCGGACACGATTGGGGTTCTCTCGTGGTGTGGGAAGCAGGACGCTTGCACCCAAGTCGAGTCAACGCAATCTGTGGAGTCAGCGTGCCTTTTACACCGTGGCCGATGAAGCCGACTGAACTTTTCAAAATGATGTTCACCGATCGTTTTTTCTACATGTTGTATTTTCAGGAGGTTGGTCCAGCTGAGTCTGAACTTGAAGCCGATATTCGCAATACGATGCACCAATTCCTGTGGGCTGCTTCAGGTGCCATGTATAAACCAGGTCCCACTGACTTCAGCGAGTTACCACCGATGGAGGGCAGCGGATTCCTCGACATGTTTAAAGATGTTCCGGCCCATTTGCCAACATGGCTCACCCAGGACGATCTTGATCACTATGTCAAACAGTTCACCAACAGTGGATTTTTTGGTCCCGTGAGTTGGTATCGAAACTTGGATGCAAACTATGAAGTGCTCAAAGATATTCCTATTGAGCGCATTTCTATGCCGACGTTTTTTATCGGTGGCGACAAAGACGCCGTCATCGCCCCACGACTCGACACCCTTGATGCCGTGAACGGACTAACACCCAACTACAAAGGCAGCGTCATCATCCCAGGAGCCGGACATTGGACGCAACAAGAAATGCCTGACGAATTCAATGCTGCGTTGATGGGTTTCTTACAGACTCTGTAAAAAGATTCTCTAGCGCTGACGCAGTTTGGAAAGTAGTCGCAAGATTTCCAGATACAGCCAGACGACAGTCACCATCAGACCGAAAGCGGCGAACCATTCGGTTGACTCGGGCATACCTTGTTTGGCGCCCCGTTCGATGAAATCAAAATCAAGAGCCAAGTTAAACGCTGCGAGACCGGCGACCAAGAAACTAAAGCCAATGCCGAGACCACTTGCCGAACTAATAAACGGTGGTGTCGCTCCGAACAAACTCATCAACATTGAAACACCGTAAAAAAGTGCTACTCCCATCGTCGCCCCAATGACAATGCGACGAAAACGATTGGTCACTTTGATAATCCGCAGGCTGTACATCGCCAACATCACGGCGAACACAGCAATGGTCGCTCCAGCCGCCTGGATGACGATGCCGTCGTAATACGTCTCATAGGCCTTGCTGATCGCACCAACAAATAATCCTTCAGCAATGGCGTAGACCGGAGCAAGGAACTTTGCGAGATGAGGTTTGAACATCAGCAAAATCGCCAAACCGAAACCGACGAATAAACCACCAATGGCGTAACTCGGAAACTTGTAGACCTCGCCTTGCGGAGCATCAACTCCTAGCCAGCCAACTGTGGCTGCTGCTAACAACAACACAAACAGCACCGCCGTGGCGCTAGCGGTTCCAGCCACGGTCATCGTGCGGCCAGCGCCGACCCATGGAGTCACGGGACCGTCCGACATACCGACACGCGTTGCCGGGTCCGGAGCGGCCCAACCCGAACCATTGGCTTTGGCTGCTTGTTCCAGACGCTTTTCATTGAGTAGCGGATTCGCCATCGAATTACTCCTTTGTGGTTCAGTTATTTTTACACCGAAATCACTTGATTTGCCTAGTTTTACACCTTACCCAGTTGACCCAGCGAAGTTATTTCAACAATTTTTAGAGAACTTTGTTTACCTGGTTGATGAATGCCTTGTGGTCGGTATCGTTCCCAACATCAACGGATTTTGAGATGTGGCAATCTCGAAATTGTTGGTGAACCGCACAGGAAACTGTTCGGTTTTCCCAAGACATCAATCCGAAAGAAGTGGGGTTCTCAGGTGGCCAAGGATCGCGTAGATCGTGATGAAGAGGACCTAGTCCGTCTTTATCTTTCAGATATCGGACAATACCAACTGCTCACCAAGGACGATGAAGTTCGTCTTGCGAAACAGATTGAGGCTGGTAAAGCCGCCAAAGAAGAATCTGAAACTCTCGATACCAAGGCACTGACTCCAGCCAAAAAGCGTGAACTCCGCAACTTGGTCAAAGATGGCGAGAACGCCGAGCGATCCTTCGTGCAATCCAACCTGCGTCTCGTTGTCTCAATCGCCAAGAAATATCAGGCTTCAGGGCTTCCACTATTGGACCTCATCCAAGAGGGCAACTTGGGCTTGATGCACGCCGTTGAAAAGTTTGACTGGCGCAAAGGCTTCAAATTCTCAACCTACGCAACTTGGTGGATCCGCCAAGCAATCACTCGTGGTATTGCCAACACTGGTCGTACCATTCGTCTCCCAGTCCATGCTGGAGACACGCTCGCACGTCTGCAAAAGGCCCGCTCCCGCTTGGAGTTGAAGTTTGGCCGCCAGCCGACATTGCGAGAATTGGCAGCCGAAGTAGAAATGCCCGAAGACAAAGTCACTGAAGCTTTGCGTTTCGCTGCAGAACCTTTGTCGCTCAGCGAACCGTTGCGTGAAGACGGCGATGCCGAATTGGGCGATGTTGTTGAAGACCGCGCTGCAGAAAGTCCTTTTGAAAGTGCTGCAACATCATTATTGCCAGAAGAGATTCGTCGCTTGCTGGCACCACTTGATGAGCGTGAACGCGAAATTCTGAAGTTGCGCTTCGGTCTCAATGGTGGGGAATCACGCACACTTGAAGAAGTTGGCGAAGCTTTCAACCTCACTCGTGAGCGCATCCGTCAGATTGAGGCGCGCGCTATGAGTAAGTTGCGCCACCCGTCGAGCGACACTGGCGCCCGCGACCTTCTCGCTGTCTAACACGCGTCATTAGGTGCTGCACCTTCTCGGTAGGTTCCACGTCTTAGGTAGGTTTCTGAGCGCAAAACGTAGGTTTTCCTACCTAGAACTGCTTGACATCGAGCGGTTCACATCAAATTGTTTGACGGAGAGATGCACCTAAGTCCGTCGGCCCAATCCCGTGGAATAATCGCCCATAAGCAGGTCAGATACTGAGAAAAGCAGCCCCACCCAGGAAAGATCGTGGGCCGAGCCCGAATGTCTGGTCATGATGCTGTTCTAAGTTAATTCTCCACACCCTAAGATATTTAGATGTTCAAAAGCCTTGCTTCCCGTTCCCTCATTGCGGCAATCATCGCCACCACGGTGATGATTGCCCCACTGCCATTGTCCACACATGCGGCGAGCGCCATCGCGGCACCACTTTTCAATACCACTGGGATAAACACATCGTCCGACGGACTTACCATTGAGGGCTTCATGAACGCGCTCGGCAACGTGAGCAGCGGGGGAACTTTAGGTGGCACCAAACCAGAAGTCTCAAGTTTCACGGTTTTAGTTGATGGTCAACGAATAGCAGTTGCCTCTGTGCAATACGGATTCTTGTGTCCAACTGCGTGCTACATGATGGATCTCACGTTGTCTTCACGCATTTACAGTGGATCTATCATCACGGTGAGTTACGCGGCACCTGATCCGGATCCAGGACTAACTAACGCTGCGATTCAAAGTGGAACCGGAGCAGACGCGGCATCATTCGGTCCGCTTTCCGTGACGAACGATGTCTTCGGCCCTAATCTTCCGGGAGTTGCCACTGTTGTTCCTGGTATCGAAAAAGCAACAATCACAGTGACTGCACCGACAGGCGGACTAACGCCAACGTCATATGAAGTCACCGCATCACCTGGTGGTGCAACATGCACCGTCACCGGCGCATCAGGATCATGCATCATCACCGGCTTGACAGCAGGTACTGCCTACACA
>WLTJ01000158.1 GCA_009705435.1 Actinomycetota bacterium
CACTACAGGTTTCACATCGCGCATCGCTCGTGAGATAAACGCTCGTCGTCACACCAAGAATTGCATCATTGAAATCAAGGGTGAGGGCTGCTTCGAGATCAGATCCACGACGTGGACCGACACCGCTGCTTGCACCACCACGAGAGCGTCCACCCGAAAACATTCTGAACATGTCTTCAAAAGAACCAGATTCACCACCAGTGGTAAACCGCATGTTGCCCATACCGCCGCCGCCCATGGGACCGAGTCGACGAACTTCGTCATATTCACGACGTTTTGTTTCGTCACTCAACACGTCATAGGCAGTGGAGATTTCTTTGAATCGTTCTTCGGCCGCGTCGTCACCTGGTTTGGCATCGGGGTGATTTTCACGCGCTAACTTGCGATAGGCCTTCGTGATTTCTTTAGCTTCTGCAGATTGAGCCACGCCCAACACCGCGTAATAATCCTTTTCGTACCATTCGCGTTGTGCTGCCATGACTCACCTCCTCAGTTGTGTGACTAGCCGCGAACCTTGACCATGGCTGGTCGGAGTACACGACCCTTCCATGTGTATCCAGTTCGTAGAACATCAGTGACGACAGTGTTTCCATTGCCGTCCCCTTCACCTTCTTCGTGAATCACTGCATCGGCTTTGGCTGGATCGAAGGTTTGACCATTGAGGTCAAGAGCTTCGAGCCCCTGCTTTTTCAATTCAGTTAACAAAAGATTGAAGAGTGGTTCGATTTCAGCGGGGTGAGCAACAAAGGCTGCTTCGCAGGCATCAAGAACTGGTAGCAATGACTCGGCAATGCGACCAGTCGCGCGATCGATGTCGTCTGACGTTTGCGTTGCAACGCGCTTTCGATAATTCTCGAAGTCGGCCTGAAGTCGTTGCGCTATCTCACGGAACGAATCTCGTTCAGTGAGTAGCGCTTCGACATCATGCTCAATCGCTGCTTCGGCTTCTTCAACCGCAACAGCATCTTCGGTTTCGGTTGTTGATGGATCAACAACGTCATCCTGTTCGTTCGTCATGATCGTGAACTCAGGCGTCGCCGTCGACGATTTCGGCGTCAACAATTTCATCATCGTTGGTGCCACCAGCAGCCTGGCCTGACGCTGATGTTCCGGCGGCGTTTGAATCACGAGCAGCTGTTTCGTACAACTTCTGACTAAATGCTTGGCTCGCTGACATCAAAGCTTCAGTCGCGGCTTTCGTTGCTGCAACGTCGTTGCCTTCAAGGGCAACCTTCAATGCGGCGAGCGGCTCTTCAACAGCTGCTTTCTCTTCGGCCGTGACCTTGTCACCTTGCTCACGCAAGACTTTTTCAGTCTGGTACACCAGCGAGTCGGCGTTGTTACGAATTTCAGCTTCTTCACGACGTTGACGGTCTTCTTCGGCGTGGGCTTCAGCATCTTTCACCATCTGATTGATGTCATCTTTTGACAATGTTGACTGGCCACTAATCGTCATCGACTGTTCTTTATTCGTCGCACGGTCTTTTGCACTCACATGCACAATGCCGTTGGCGTCAATATCGAATGTCACTTCAATTTGTGGAATTCCACGTGGAGCCGGCGGAAGATCGACCAACTGGAACTTGCCAAGAGTTTTGTTGAACGACGCCATTTCGCGCTCACCTTGAATCACATGAATTTCTACGGAAGGCTGCATATCTTCGGCAGTTGTGAATACTTCGGTGCGCTTGGTTGGGATAGTGGTGTTGCGTTCAATCAGCTTGGTCATGACGCCGCCCTTGGTTTCAATACCAAGAGACAATGGAGTGACGTCAAGCAACAACACATCTTTCACGTCGCCCTTCAACACTCCTGCTTGAACGGCTGCACCAATGGCAACAACTTCGTCAGGGTTCACTGTCTTGTTGGGCTCTTTGCCAGTGAGTGACATCACGAGGTCTTGCACGGCGGGCATACGAGTTGATCCACCCACCATGATCACGTGATGAATCTGACCCTTGGTGAGTCCCGCATCTTTGATGGCCTGTTCAAAAGGAATGCGGCAACGCTCGATGAGGTCGGCTGTCATTTCTTGGAACTTGGCACGCGTGAGAGTTTCATCAAGGTGCAACGGGCCTTCCGGAGTTGCGGTGATGAATGGCAAGTTGATCTGCGTCTGCTGCACTTGGCTGAGTTCAATCTTGGCCTTTTCAGCAGCTTCCTTGAGACGCTGCGTCGCCATGCGATCGTTTGCGAGGTCAACACCGTGTGCTGACTTGAATTGGTTGACCATCCAGTCAATGACGCGCTGATCCCAGTCGTCTCCACCAAGAACGGTGTCGCCGTGGGTGCTCTTCACTTCAAACACACCGTCACCGATTTCAAGAACCGACACGTCGAAGGTTCCGCCACCAAGGTCGAACACCAAAATGGTTTCGTCTTCGTCGCTCTTATCGAGGCCATATGCCAACGCTGCTGCTGTTGGTTCGTTGATAATGCGCAGTACTTCAAGACCAGCAATTTGGCCGGCCTCTTTAGTAGCCGTACGTTGAGCGTCATCGAAGTACGCGGGAACAGTGATCACTGCTTGAGTCACGGTGTCACCCAAGTAGGCCTCGGCATCACGCTTGAGCTTCATCAAGGTACGGGCGCTGATTTCTTGGGGTGAATACTGCTTGCCATCGATGTCTTCGCTGCGCCAGGTGGTGCCCATGTGGCGCTTGACCGAGCGGAAGGTTCGATCGGGGTTAGTGATGGCCTGACGCTTGGCCACTTCGCCAACGAGGACTTCGCCAGCTTTGGAGAAAGCCACGACCGACGGGGTCGTGCGTGAGCCTTCTGAGTTGGGGATGACCACCGGTTCGCCCGCTTCAAGAACTGAAACGACTGAGTTGGTGGTACCGAGATCGATTCCTACTGCCTTTGCCATGATGGTCAACCTTTCTTAGGGGGATATTTGGGGGAATTTTTGCGAATGTTGCGTCGCTGTGGGTCAAGATATCCACTTTCTCGGTCCTTCGCAACTCGTCAAGACAAATCTTTAGTCACCTTGACTCAAGTTCTTTGGTGGAAGGGGGTTGAGAATGATGTGGCACAATGAAAACATGACCGCCCATGATCTTGTGATTCGTAACGCCGCCATCGTGGACGGCACTGGAGCCCCCATTCGCCACGGGGATGTGGCAATGACCGACGGCGTGATCACCGAGGTCGCCAAGTCCATCTCGGGACGGGGCACCCAGGAAATCGACGCTGACGGCCTGACGGTGACCCCCGGATTCGTGGACATCCATACCCATTTTGACGGTCAGGCCACTTGGGATCCGATCCTCGCTCCGTCGAGTATTCACGGCGTCACCTCAATTGTGATGGGCAACTGCGGCGTCGGCTTCGCTCCTGCACTGCCGACTGCCGAACAGCACGCGTGGCTGATTGGAATGCTTGAAGGAGTTGAGGATATTCCCGGAACGGCGCTAGCTGAAGGCATGGCATGGGACTGGGAAACATTCCCCGAATATATGGACGCCTTAGATCGCCGTCAGTATTCAATTGACGTGGCCGCTCAAGTTGCTCACGCTCCCCTGCGTGCCTATGTCATGGGCGCACGCGGTGCTGATCCACTCGAAGCACCAACAGCAGATGAATTGGCGCGCATGGCCAAGATGGTTCAAGAAGGTATGCGTTCTGGAGCGTTGGGCTTTACGACGAGTCGCACGTATCTTCATCGCACAAAAGCGGGAGCACCATTAGGAACACGCTTTTCCTCTGCCGATGAACTGCTGGCACTTGGAACAGCGATGGCCGAGATGGGAACGGGAGTCGTGCAATTGATCTCCGATGCCTACCAATCTCCGGATAACGATTTCGCTATTGAAGAAATGCAGTTGATGGAAGCCATGGCCCGCACGATGGGTCGCCCATTGAGCATGACTGTGCAACAACCTGAGCCTTTGCCAGATCGTTGGCGTGAAGTGGGAGCCTGGGTTGAGCAAGGCGTGAACAAGGGACTCTCATTAGCAATGCAAGTCGCAGTTCGTCCGATTGGTATTTTGCAGGGGCTCACCGCAACTGTCAACCCATTATTGCCATGCCCCAATTTCACCGAGATTGCTCAACGACCACTCTCTGAAATTGTTTTCGCCCTGCGCGACCCACAGCGCGTTGCACGCATTGTCGCCGAACATCATGCCGCTCTTGCGCATATGGAGGGTCTCGGCAGCGAAATGTTTGGTGGCTTTCACAAGTTGTATCCCATGGAAAATCCAGTCAACTACGAGCCTTCACCTTCAGACTCAATTGCTGCTCGAGCACAGGCAGCAAATCGCGATGTTGTGGAGTTTGTTATTGAACTCATGACGCAGGACGATGGCAATCGCTTGCTGTATATGCCCTTATTCAACTTTGCGCACAACAATCTTGATGACATTCGCGAAATGTTGTTGAGTAAAAACTCCATTATTGGATTGTCCGATGCCGGGGCACATTGTGGAACTATCAGCGACGGCAGCGCCACAACAACTGCGTTAGCTCTGTGGACTCAAGATCGCACCCGTGGTGAGAAGTTACCACTGGAATTCATGGTTAATCACATCACCCAGCGAACAGCGAGTTTCGTCGGATTACTTGATCGTGGAGTGATCGCTCCTGGATATCTCGCCGATCTCAACGTCATTGATATGTCGACATTGGGCACTCCGCCACCGCGTATCGTTCACGATCTTCCAGCTGGCGGACGCCGCCTGATGCA
>WLTJ01000159.1 GCA_009705435.1 Actinomycetota bacterium
GGTCACGTCTCCTAGCGGATACAAAATTGGGCTAGTGCAACCGTGATCTATGTAGTGCTTGACTTTTGCTCTCGCTTCATCTGGCGTTCCGCTCGCAGTCAGCAACTCGACGATTTCGTCGGGCACCAGTTTGCTGGCAACTTCTACTTGCTCATGAGTTGCAGGCCAGGTCAAAACTTCTGCGACTTTATCGAGTAAGGATTGTGGAACACCTGACGCTTTCATGATGTGCGGTTGTTGACCGAGGTATTGAGTGACCATCAGGCGGGCCATGTCAAGTGCGGTCTGTCGATCTTCGTGAACGCTGCAAACAACCAACTGCGGGCGGTCGATCTCATCAAGGGAGCGCCCCGCTTTGTGGGCACCGCGCGCCAACGCCTCTAAAGCTTGATCGTTGTAGTCAGGTGAGACGAGATAATTCAGCACGACACCATCGGCGATTTCACCAGTGAGTTCCATCATCTGCATGCCTGTGGCTCCGATATAGATGGGCACGTCTTTAGGTCGCCGATCTTGGTACACATAATCAAGTTCCACACCGTCTAAATGAACATATTCGCCATGAAAAGTGACAGTTTCGTTATGCAACAAGGCGCGCACTGAAGTGACAATCTCACGCATCACTCGCAAGGGCTTACTACGATCAATTCCGACCTTTTGCGCAAGTGGATCCCACCATGCTCCTATGCCAAGGATGACTCGGCCTGGAGCTAAATCATCCAGGGTGGAAAAAGTTGCCGCTAGTCGGGCTGGGTTTCTGCTCCAGCAATCTACGACGCCACTACCGACTTTGATGCGTTCGGTGACACTGGCAAAGGCGGCCATCGGTACCGTGGCCTCACGTACTAACCGGCTTTCCGCCTGCCAGACAGCGTCGAATCCCTTGCTCTCTGCGTATTGAGCAAACGCCATGCCCTCACGAATGGGATGAGCGTCTTGTAAATAGATTGCTACAGATTGTTTCATGTTCCGGCCTTTGTTGTGAAAGTTTTTAGATACTTGCTCATAGCAGTGCGAATAATTTATGCGCTGATTCCGCGGCTTTGGCCCTTGTCTCGTCAAGATCAACGCGCACGGGTCGTCCGTCGGTGAGAAGTTTTTCTCCGCTGGACGATGTGATCTCGAGCGCCCGAATCCCCGGTGTGAAGGCCGTGTGCCATGGGCTTTCAACACTGTCGTAATTCCAAGTCACAGAATCGTTCTTGCACTCCGGTATGAAGTGATACGAATTCTCAATCCAATCTTGGGCAGTTTGCGGAGTGATCGTGAGGTCGTGGGCGCGACCTGCAACATATGCGAGACGCATTTCCTCGAGCATGTCAGATCCAATTCCATCAGTCCCTAAAATCACTTTGTTTGTGGCTCGTGCTGGAAATGCGTAGCCGACACCATTATTCATATTGCTGCGTGGATTGTGGGCGATTGTTCCCTTAAGTTGGCGATCGAGGTGAACACAGTGCACCAGAAGCCAGTCATCATTGGCTAGATGTTCCAATCTGCGTCCAGCGTCATTGTCGTCGACCCCTTCTGCGACATGTATATGAACGCCAACACCAAGGTCTTTCGCCAGAGCAGCGGATTGTTGTAACAGTTCATCCGAACATGTGAAAGCCGCGTGCACTCCCACCATGCCGTGCCCGCCAGCGCGTATAAAACGTTCATTCTCTTGTAGGCCACGTTTGGCTCCGTCGGGACCGTGACGATCCGTGACGCCATACGAGCACATCACACGAACTCCGACTTCTTGACACGCTTGAGCGATCACATCAAGGCTTCCTTCGATCGCCGACGGGCTTTCGTGATGGTCAATGATTCCTGTTGTGCCGCTCATCAGTGCTTCCATGGCCCCCAACTTGGCGGACCAATAAATCATCTCCAGATCAAGAGCCACATCAAGACGCCACCAAACTTGTTGCAAAATACTTAAGAAGTCTGTTGGAGCAACGGGGGGAGCAGGCATGCCGCGTGCCAGCGATGAATACAAATGATGATGCCCGCAGATCATGCCAGGCGTCGTAGCAGGCACGGTTAATCGTCATCTCCGGCTGTGGGGCGCATCGGCAATTTCGTGCGCCACTGACCGTCATAATCAAACAATGCGGCAGCGACTGCGCCTGCGGTTGGCACTAACCCAATCTCACCGACTCCCTTGATGCCATAAGGGGCATTGGGCTCAGGGGATTCAACGAGAATCACTTTGACTGGAGGCATATCTTTGGCGCGGATGATTCCTAGACCTCGCAACGTTGACACGGTGGGGAAGCCGGTGGCGGGATCAGATGGGAAATCCTCCGTCAGTGCATAACCAAGACCCATGTGGATTGAACCTTCGATCTGTCCTTCGCACAGAGTGGGATTGACCGCACGCCCAACATCGTGTGCTGCCACAACTTGCGAGATTTTTCCAGTCTCTCGATCCACAACAACCAATTGAGAGGCATATCCAAAAGTGGAATGGATGACAGGGTTTTCAACCTCGCCAAGTTTCTGCGTCCAATCAATTCGATATTCACCGTAGTGATCCACGCCGACAGCCAGATCCGCGGCACGAGCGGCCTCACAGGCAGCCTTCACAGCACCGGCACCCATCAATGTGCCACGTGAACCCGTCGTCTGACCAAAACCCAATTCACGCGTCGTGTCCACGATGACGCGAATCCGTTCTGGGTCAATACCGAGTTCTTGAACAACAACTTGTAACGCCACGGTATTGATACCTTGGCCCATCTCGGTCCAACCATGTCTCACTTCAACAATTCCATCGGTACGAAAATGAACGACAGCGCCACTGATTTCTTTGAAACCGTTACCGAGTCCACTGTTTTTGAGACCAAGGCCTAGACCTACAGCATGTCCAGCAGCGACTGCTTCGTCGTAGAAGGGCTTGATTTCATCAAGACACATATCCGCACCGAGACAACCATCGTTCATGATTTGCCCGGGTCCCCAGATTGAACCAGGGTGAATGACATTGCGTTTGCGTATCTCCCAGCCAGAGATGCCGACCAAAAGCGCCAGTCTGTCCATGACGCCTTCCATGGCGAATTGTGCCTGATTAGCCCCAAAACCACGAAACGCTCCGCAAACCGGATTATTCGTTCGGGCGGCGATGGCCTCGACATCAATATTGTCTAATGCATAGGGACCGCTAGCGTGCCCGGCCATACGCTCCAAGACTTTCATTCCGACGCTGGCGTACGCACCGCTGTCACCGATTGCGCGAACCTTCAGTGCTGTGAGACGTCCTTCGGCATCGCAGCCAGCGGTGTAACGCATCTCAATGGGATGACGCTTGGCGTGAATCAGCAATGACTCTTCGCGCGAGAGGGTGCCTTTGACGGGAACATCAAGGAGCCATGCAGCCAAGGCAGTTTGGGCTTGATTGCTCATGTCCTCCTTGCCACCGAACGCACCTCCATTTGACAAAAGTTCCACCGTGATGTTCGAATGATCGATACCCAGAACGCGAGCGATGTCATTGCGGTCATCCCACACTCCTTGCCCACCCGAGTAGACATGTAGACGACGCACACCGTCGTTGAGTGAAGGCACGGCAAGAGTGCTTTCTGGTTCTAGAAATGCGTGTTCAATTCTCTGTGTGCTGAAAGATTCATCGACAACGAACTTGCTCGAGGCTAGGGCAGCGTCCACGTCTCCACGTTGATAGGCGCTACGACTCAGCACATTTGACTGCGTTCCCCAAACAGCTATCTCATCGGACTGAATCGCTGTTGCGGCATTTGTAATCGGCGTCAGCGGAGAATAGTCAACATCGACCAATGCCGTTGCGTTGCGAGAATTGAGTCGTGTATCAGCCACGACTACCGCTAAAACATCGCCCGCATAACTCGTCCGACCACCAACAGGGATCATGATCGGCCAGTCTTTATATATCAATCCCACTTTCAATTCACCAGGTATATCTGCAGCGGTAAAAACCGCTACAACTCCAGGTGAAGAGAGCGCTTGCGTCGTATTGATTCCGTTGATGTCTGCCCGTGCATGTTTAGTGAGGACTAATGAAGCATGCAGCATTCCGGGGACGCGCAGGTCGTCAATGTAACCCCGATCGCCTAGTGCCAATTCTTTGGCTTCATATTTCATTCCCCCAGAGCCGATACCTGTGGGTTGTACTGGACGGAGATTTTTGCCGAGGGCCACAGATTCGATCGCCTCGAGAACCTTGACATATCCAGTGCAGCGACAGAGATTTGCTCCAAGATGGCGTGACATATCTCCCTTTGTGAGAGCCGCTCCCTTTTTGTCTATTTGTCCTTTTGCGCGCATGACGATTCCAGGAATACAAAATCCACATTGCAAAGCCCCGCAGGCAGCAAAAGCATTGGCGTACGAATCTCTTTCTTCAAGAGGTAGGCCTTCTAGGGTGACGATGGTCTTTCCAGCCACCTTGGCCAGCGATTGCTGGCAACTGACGATCACTTTGCCGTCAATCAACACTGTGCAACAACCGCATTGACCAGTGGGTGAGCACCCATCTTTTGCAGAGGTGATATTTAGTTCTTCCCGTAAGGCTGCAAGGAGATGGGGATGAGATGAATCCACCGTGACATCACGCCCATTGACTCGAAGAGATACTCGCGTGCCTCCTTGGTCATCGGTTTGGGTATTTCGTGTATCGGTCATGGCTTTGGCTGCACAATCGCTCCACGCTGGCTA
>WLTJ01000016.1 GCA_009705435.1 Actinomycetota bacterium
AGAGTGACCTTGGCGTCCAAAGCATGCACTTCACCAGTCGGCTTCAAGATCAGTGGGTTGATTTCGGCCAAGTCGCAGTCGCCTTCGGTGAAACAGCGATACAACTGCACCAAAATCTTGGCCACGCCGTCGACAGCCTTAGCGGGAATCTTCGCGTCGACGGCGGCCTTGTGCGCTGCTGCTGGCGATAAACCATCAACTGGATCAATGTGCAATTTGATAATTGCATCGGGATCTTTTTCAGCGACTTCTTCAATCTCAACGCCACCTTGCGCTGACAACATCAACAAATGCTTCTTAGCCGCACGGTCAAGTGTGAACGAGGCGTAATACTCCTCGTCAATGTCGCTGGCGTTTTCAACCCACACACATTTCACGACATGACCTTTAATGTCCATGCCGAGAATGTTGTTGGCATGCAGGCGCGCTTCTTCAGCGTTATTGGCCAACTTGATGCCACCCGCCTTGCCGCGTCCACCAACTTGCACTTGAGCCTTGACGACTACCGGATAACCAGACGCGTCAGCGACTTTGACAGCCTCATCCACTGTTGTCGCCGCGCCTCCGCGACTGACTGGGATGTCGAAGCGGGCGAAATATTGCTTACCCTGATATTCAAACAAGTCCATCTAAATGTTTCCTCTCACTCACTTGAGTCTTCTCGTGCGTCCAGAGCTATTTCTAGCCACTGTGCGATGGCTTTCAAAGATGATCCGGGACCGAAAATTTCCGATACGCCCTGCTCGCGTAAGGCGCGTGCATCGGCATCTGGAATCACTCCCCCACCAAAAATCAAAGCCTCTTCCATATTGCGATTCTTCAGTTCTTCCATCACCCGTGGGAACAGCGTCAGATGGGCCCCAGACAATAACGACAGCCCGACAGCATCAACATCTTCTTGCAAAGCAGTTTCAGCGATCTGCTCGGGAGTCTGGTGAAGCCCCGTATAGATGACCTCGAACCCGTGGTCACGCAGCGCTCTAGTGATTGTCTTGGCGCCTCTGTCATGCCCATCAAGTCCAGGCTTGGCAACGACAACTCGGTATGGCCTCTTCACAAGGAAGAAACCCTACGCCCTGAAGGGCCTTGACCACACATTGACAGACTCAAGTGAGGTCACATATTTCAAAAATCTTGGAAATCTGAGGAACGATTTCAGAAGTTGCCAACCTTCTCGGCAGACTCACACTATGGCTCGCCCTACATTTCGTTCACCTGCCGGCAGAGCCATTCGACCAGTTGCGGCAGGCATCGGTTTTTTTGGACTCTTCGGCCTCACCTTGTGGGGAATCGCTTCAGTGCTCGGAGGCGAGCAGACCCTCACCACGACCTTCATCCCTGACCGCCTACCTGTCGGCAATGTTGAGTATTGGGCTGAATCAGTCGACACCAATGGACCGGTCTTGTTTGCCGGTCTGGGCACGACCTCAGGTGAGCGCACCATCGTCCTGGATCACAACGGCACCGACCCCCAGCGAGGTTGGCTGGTGTATTACGCCTACCCCGCCGATCGAGATGTCTCATGCCCCATTGAACAAATAAAGGGCACAGATACTTTTACCGATTGCGATGGTCGCACGATCAGCGTTGAAGAACTTGCCCCACCGACCAATGGCGAGTATCCAATCATCGAAGATCGGCAAGCTCTCTTTATTGACTTGGGCGAACGTACCAATGATCCGACGACAACAACGACCGACTAGATAAATCTTTCGCTCATCGCGGCCAAAGTTGTGGGAACCACTCGCCACGCAGAGGTTGACCACTTACTCGTTCTTCTTGACCCGCGAACATCACACTCATGTCCGGAGATGTCACCCAATCTCGTGGTGAATAAACCATGTCATCGCCGAGAACTCGCAAACTAAACACACGTCGAGCATGTGTGCTCGAGACGCCTGGAGCACCGTGCACAGTCAGCATGTGAAAAGCAATCACATCGCCTGGTTGCATCGCCCACTGTAAAACACGATGAGACTCGCGCTCCTTTTCGAAATTCGGCATTTCCACCAAAGATCCTTCAGGAAACCACTGGGCTTGTTGATCAAGAAATGAGCGAGGCATCAACCATGGACCAAGATGTGAACCTGCAATGAGTTCAAGAGAGTCCTCAACAAGCACGGGATCAACAGGGATCCAAAAACTCACATTTTGGAATCCCTCAACGTCGTAATACGGCTGATCTTGATGCCACGGAGTGCGTTGACGAGTCCCACTTTGCTTCACTAAAACATGATCGTGGTACAAACCAATTGTTTGTGAACCAGTCAATGAAGCAGCTATTTCAGGAAGTTGAGTTGAGCGCAAAAATTCGCCAAATTCGCGATGCTCGCGCCATGTAGTGAAATCCTCAAGAAAAAAACCTGGATCATCGCTGGCACTTGCGACCTTGGCACGCGGGCTTGGACAATCAATCACTGCATCAATGCCAACGCTCAGCAGTTCAATCTCTTTGGGTGTGACGACGCCTCGTAAAATGACCGCCCCATCGGTGCGATAATCATCAACAATGCCCATGCTCACAGTCTGCTACATGACCGTATGTCGCGTCCGATCTGATACAAGAGAGTGATGCCATACACGCCAATCATGGGCACCCTCGCCTACATCATCAATCGCGAACGCTCAGAGGTGCTCTTGATCCACCGCAATAAGCGCTCCCATGATGAACATCTTGGGAAGTGGAATGGTCTTGGCGGCAAGTTAGAAACCCACGAAGATCTTGCCAGCGGAATTCGGCGCGAGATCCGAGAAGAAGCAGGCATCGAGGTCACCTCAATGACGATGCGCGGCACCGTTTCCTGGCCGGGCTTTGGACCCAATGGGGAAGATTGGTTCAGCCCACTCTTTTTGATTGATGGTTGGGTTGGTGACCCTGCGTCGTCCAATGATGAGGGAGACCTGGAGTGGATCGCACTCGAACGAATTTTGCAGGCCTGCCACCCCGATGAGCAGATGCGGGAGGCAGCAGCATTGCCCATGTGGGAGGGCGACCGATACTTTCTGCCCCTTGTTTTTGACGACGATCCCCGCCCATTTCACGGGGTTATGCCGTATGGCAATGGTCAACCAACGTCTTGGACTTTCGAACGCTGGTAAAAAGTTTTAAAGATTGCGCACAATTTGGTGTGCGACGTTCGTTATTCATTCATGCTCCAAGAAACCTCACATCCCGTTTCATCCACTGTGCTCAACAGCGCGCCATGTCGCCAACGCCCAAAGCGCCGTTCATTTTGGCAACGAGTGCTCGATCAGGCCCGAAGTACTGGGGATTGGTACTTAATCCCCAAGTTGTACACCAAGAACACGGCGGCCCAAATCGCCAGTGACATCAGACGGGCCCATGAACGTGGTGCCGGCGATCATCGTGTACGCGGTCTGCAGGTGGGCGAAATGTGGGAGACCAAATGGTCGCCAACTTCAAAAGGCGCACCAGGTGATTGTGAAGTCTGGGTGCGATTGGCGACAAGTTAGCCACACTTAGCAACCCAATTTGGGTGCCCTGATCAGGTCTTTTGTGACGACGGCACATTTTGCGCGTTTTGGATCGTTAATAAAGAGCAAGAAGAACTAACAACCACCATCCATCCACCACTACAGAGGAGACCATATGACCCCAACCCTTTCTTTCACATCCAAAAAAATCACCCCAGAGATGCTCCAACGCGCCCTAGGGGCGCTGGTCGGCTCGGCTGTTGGTGATGCCTTAGGCGCACCATTCGAATTCGGACCTGCCGACGCCTACTCGCAACGCTTTGGCCAACCCGTGCTCACCGGCGTGGGCGAGATGACAGGGGGCGGATCATTTTCTTGGGCTCCCGGCGAGTTCACTGATGACACCCAAATGATGTTGGCTCTCGGTGAATCATTGCTCGCACATCAAGGTCTCAACCTGGACGATCTTTGGGAGCGTTTCACGTGCTGGAGTTCGGCAGCCAGCGACGTCGGCATTGCCACCTCGCGCGCCCTGTCGGCCAGCGATCGACATCAAGCTCTTCTTAACGAGCAGGCCAACCCAAGTCGCTCGGCGAGCAACGGCGCTTTAATGCGCACATGGGCAATTCCCTTAGCGTTTTTGGGGCACGACACGGCTGATGTCATGAAGGCCGCCTTCACCCAGGCATCGATGACCCATTTCGATCCTGCTGCAGGATGGGGAGCGGCTATTGGCAGCGAACTGTGTCGCCGAGCCATCTTAGGGGCCGACCCAATCACTCAGATCGACGAGGTCTTGTCATATGTCCCTGCTGAACATCGTGGCCGTTTCGCCGATGTTTTGCGACCTGATTGGCAGCCCAACACCGCCGGTGAACCATCCAATGGCTCGGTCTGGACCTGCTTAGCGCAAGCCATCTGGGCCATTCGCCACAACGACACTTTTGAAAATGTGTTGATCGCCGTGATCGATCTTGGTGGAGACACAGACACAGTGGCTTGCGTTGCTGGAGCCATTGCTGGAGCAAAGTTCAGCATTCAGGGCATTCCAGGCCGTTGGCTGACATATGTCCACGGTTCGCTGCTGACCCCCGAGGGACGACACGAGTACGACTATTTGGGATTGCAAAATATGGCTCGCCAACTCGTCGGTAAGCACAACGCAATACTCACCGATCTTGAAGGGCCCATCAAACCGACGCGTGTTGATGAAAACTTCGCATTATTCGGTGCCGATATTGCCGGAGTTCTTGATTGTGACCCTGACTTTGTGCCGATCTCTTTTTGCCTCACAGCCGGACGCCTGAAGAAGCACGCCATTCGTCGCGAGTACTACTTACGCGATAACGAGGGTGATCAAAACACTGACATTTTTAGCGTGGTCTGTGATGCAGTTCGCAGTATCAACTCGTTGCTTGCACAAGGACATAACGTTGTCGTGCATTGTCACGGTGGCCGCAGTCGCACGGGTTTGATTCTCAAGGCTTGGGCCATGTGTCAGTACGACCTCGATGACCAAGAGGCACATGAATGGATTCTGCAACGCTGGCCGCACTATCGAACCTGGAATGAGACCTTCTTGGATTTCTTAAAATATGAGTGGGCTGTTAAACGTCATCAGTGTCTGCCCCATCAACATCAACTCTGAGAGGCGCTTCTGTCTCTGATAGAGCCTTATCGATGGCACTTTGCCAGGTCCGCTGATCACGCAAGTCATTGACGAGAGATAGAAGTTCTGTCTTTCGTCTTTGGCTCGGCATCGGCGACTTGGAGATGGCGTGAAAAGTCGCATCAACTGCACGCTCGCTTGAAAGACCCTCGCCATCGCTAATCGACTGCACCAGATCGCGCAGCGCCGGATACATCGGTTGCTGCAACTGCAGTGGTGATGCAGCGGACTCCAACTTGTCCAGCACATGACTTAAGGACGCTTCAACGCCCTTAGCGGTCGCTCGCGAAGCGCGTCGCTTCTCATTGACCTGAGGTGGCCGTTGTAGAAGCGAGACATCAAGGCGGCGTTTCATTTCATAGGTGCGCAAAAGATCTTGTTGGGGATCATCTTCGTTCTTGGCATCACGAGCTAGGAGAATCAGATCTGTCACCAGTTGTGAAATGGTCGGCGGCATCCCTTCGATATATGAATTCACGGAGGCATGCATTTGTTGAAGACCGATCAGGACATCGCGACGATTGATACGCAACCACTCCACTGCCGTATCGGCATCGAGTTTTTCTCGCACGACTCCCTTTTCTAAGTTGGGTAAATCTCCGCGATCCTCGGCATCGCCTTCAAGACTGTCGACAAAAGCCACCACGGTGTCCGACAAAGGCCGATAGCGCAATGTAAGAAGAGCTTTCACATCCCCCATGTTGCCACCTTGGTTAGGCATGAACGCAACATTTCCCACAAACTGGTGTCACACATATTGCGCACGAATTTCTTGAGCCCGCTCAGCGACAACGCCCTGCAGAGAATCTGGGGAAACAACACATGAGGCCCCGCCACAACGCAACAGAAGCCGACCCAACCAGCCTCGACTAGCAACTTCAACCCACAAGAACATCGAACCATCTTCGTTGATGATGTGATCTTTGGTCTCTATGCGATCAAGAACCCATTCATTGCCGGGGGCTATGTACAACTCCGCATCCAGCACGGTCCCACGAAATTTCCAACGTTCAAAGACCACAGGACGAGATTCGAAGGAGTAACCAGTTTCGTTGCATTCAAGAAGACGATCGACACGAAAAACTCTTTCCTGTTCACCAGTCACTAAATCATCGGCGATCAGATATGACTCTCCGCGGTCAACAAAGATCAGCAGCGGATTGAGAATTCTCTCCGTGACCTCTTCCTCACCGTTGACATAGACCACCTTGATTTGGCGGGCGGCTTCGATTGAGTTCTTCACTTCATGAAGGAGCGGAGCATCTTCTAAGCGAATATTGACAGGAAGGTCTCCAAGAACTCCCTCAAGTTTGGCGCGTAGCGAATTGACTGCATCATTACGAATTGCCAAGTCCCCAGCCACAGCATCATGACCAGCCAGGGCAACCGCAACGGCAGTGGCCTGACGCGGAGTCAACTTGACACCTCGAGTCATCAAAGTCTTCGACCGACGAATCGGTCCGAACGAAACCGACGTTCCATGAAAGAGAACTTCGCCATCTGATACGGAAAAGTCAAAGAGAGCATCGTGCGTGTAAGGAGGTACACCACACATTGAGGCATATTCAAGATCTTTGAAAAGATGTCTTGCCTCAATACCTAACATCCCCGCGAGTTCATCGACTGAAATTGAACCGCGCAATCTCAACCACGGCAAAATTGAGAGAAGACGTTGCAAACGCTCAGCCAATGGTCGTGGCCCGGGCCTTGTCGGAGCAGCGCTGGGACGCTCTGGCAGATTTGGGATATCGGCCCCAGGCTTCAGCAAATCATCCAGCCATGTCATGAAACCATCACGCAGTGACGTAGGTCCTTCAACAACCGCATGGGTACCAAAACCCAGTACCCATCCTCGAAATCGAGCAGGGTCATCGACCACAACAGTGATTCGCAGGCGACCATCCGACATTGATTCAGTCTCAACAACGCGCGTATCCCACCAAGACATTCCGGCCGCAAGAGCGTCAACGATGACGGTGGCCTCTAGATCGGATCCCTCAACATTGTGCACCAGATGTCTGAGTTCACGATTACTTAGTTTTTTCCTTTTGGCGCTTGAGACATCCTCGGTTATCGAAAAATCAGCACCGATGCGTGCGCATTTAATAGCCCGCATCTTCTTCTCACCAACTGGTGTAGCGATCAAATACCATGTGCCCTTGTCAAAAAGCAGACGATCTGGATCAACGACAATATTTTCTGAATCAATTGAAATGTCCACCAGTTGACGACGTTGCGCGATTTCAGTCAGGCGGACAACGATCAGCGGAATCTCAACATTAAAGTTCACGCCTCGGCCTTGCGGGCTCAGGCCCTCAAGTTTCATCAGCGCCTCGGAGGCCTCTGGCACAGACTGATGAATGGAGGCAAGCGCCAAACTGAGAACCGACATTTCTTCTTCAGTGAGATCAAACTCTGGAATACACATGTCTTCTTCGCTGATCCAATATTTCGTTTGCCCAGCTTCTTCACCTTGGGCCACACTCTGACGAACTGGGATCCCTAGATCACGCACAATTGTGTTTTTGTCGCTTCCAAAAAGTTGCCTTTGGGCTGCTTCGGCAACGGGGTACGGTGTCATACCTCGAGCCATTTGAGCCACGATCTGTTCACGAGTTAAGGGAGTCGTGAGACGATGCAAGAGTGTGAAGAGATTAAGCACCCGTTCAAGAGGGTCAACACGTTTCAGTCTCTCGGCTTGCCCAGATGTACCGGTCATTTTCTCTCGCTTTACTTCCATGTTGTTTGAACGAATGTGATCTGCACAAGTGTGCGTTTTTGCTCAATCTCTCAAGAACTAATTGTGATCACGTTTTCCCCGGAGGTGGCGACCCACATATGCCACGACAACTTGATGGGTCTGGTCATCAAAGAAGATATGCACGCGGTACAGACGGGGACCACGACCGTTGCGAATATGAGCCAAGGCATATTGCGTCTGACCCTGCCACGTGAAGGCGTAATCGGTGCCGTATTTGTATTCCGCATTGTCGCCAACCCCAGCGGCATAGTTCAACCCCACACCACGACAGGAAACGGTCAGAGACGCATTATTTACCCGCCCAGACTGCCAGTCGCCAGCAACCACATTGAGACGAACCAAGTCCTGGAGTAAACGATTCGCGTCAATCGCATCCAACTCTTTCGCACTTTCAAAGGCCTCCGGTATGAACGTGAGATATTCACACATTGCGTCGGCTTGCTTGACCGCATCATGTGCGCTCGCAGCTTTGATCCCTGTCGGATTGCGCCCAAGACGAATTGCCAATTCGACATTTTGCAGAAGTAGTTGGTCAACATCCGCACTTCCCTTATCAAGCAATTCTTGTTTTTCAGCGATGATTCGGTCCGCATCGGCAAGGGCTTGTTGAAGTTCATCAACTTTGTTTGCTTCTTCCTGCCATCCATCGGAGGCAGACTTCCACTCGCTCCAAGGCACAGTTTCTGGCTCGATCGCAGGATCCGTGAGATGAGTTTCTGCGGGGACTTCTGTTGTAGCGGGACTGCTCTCCTCAGTGACTCGGGGCCGAAACCGCGGAGCACGTAATGGCGCCAACGAATTTGCCGCTGCATCCGTCACCATCGTTTTAGATTCTCCGCGTGCTTTGACCCCCTTGCCAGGAGCAAGACCATTTCCCGACCAAGATTCGACGGAACGGTCGGGCCAAATTATGACAAGCCCCTGCGGTGTTAATGCTTCAATACCAGCGAAATCATTAAAGGTCCGAACACATTGCTCACTTGTCATCTTGACAACATGTGCCAACCCAGCAACAAGCGTTGAGACCTTTTCGATCTCAAAAACTGACGATGTATTGGCACGACATGTTTCAATAACGACTGGCATAGTGCGACTCGGAGCGTTATAACAAAATGCAGCGATTGCCTGCGCCTGCACAACATCAGCTACGCGAAGATCCTTCGTACTCACTGAACGATCTGCATCACGAAACAAACCTTTATCAATCACTCGTGCCACCAGAGTCCGCATCGCCATATCCTTGATCTGAACAGATTGAGGCGTGATCTGTTTTCCGCCAGCGACAACAGCAGTACGAACCTCGAAGGTCGTCTCCGAATCGCTCATCAACAGAGTGACCGTTGTGTTTGATAATGCTCCGCTGCCCAAACTCACATCAATGGTGTATCGCCACCAGCGTTCGGGATCTTCGTTGTCAACGCGGACAGAAACTCCTGGACCGCGCTCATCAATTGGATATTCTTCTTCAACCCATTTTTCAACCACGGAACGTACGTCCTGGCGTTGCGGAACGGACCACGACGGACCATCAAGACGAACGCAGTAGACCGGTTTCACAGAGCCCATTCTCGCCGATCTCAAGGGGTTTGGCGGACACTATTTTGCATTGCGGAAAAGGAGGTCCGAACCTTCATATAGCCCTGTGTCAAGATCCAAGCCGCATGCACTCTGACGATGACTTCTTAGACGCCGTAGTCGATTGGGACCTGGACTTCGAAACCATGCTCCGCTGGTGGTTCACAACCCATCCAGACCGCACGCCTGAGCATGCCGTGGCTTCGGCGCTGCGGGCAGTTTCCCGTGTGGCCAGCATTCTTGATGGGCAAGCAGTCCTGCATGTCTTTCCCCGAGCGGACGGTCCCACGACAAATGAATGGCTACGTTTCAAAGGTCATGGCGAGGACTGGCATATCGAGATCGGTGGCCAGCCGGATCGACATTTTGGGGAAATCCCTGATGAATTACAAGATGCGCTCATTTTCCAAGGCTGGTCGGCAATTGCCGAAGTGGATGAAAACTTCGTTATCCCTGTCTGTCCCGACTGCGACATCGTTCATCCGTTCGATTTTGCTTACGATTCGCCCCCTGATTCACCCCTCTATCAGTCGGCCATTCGCGGCGTTGCAGCGTCAACACTGATTCACAATGCGCCACCCGGAGGCTGGTACTTACAGGGCAGCGTGACAATGCCTTCTGAGGATTGTGAATGCGACGGTGTGCCGCTCTGTTTCGTTGATTTGGGCCAGATTTTCACTGATGATCTCTTCTCTCCGGTGGTTTGGCCCCTCGGCTCACCCTGGGCAAGATGGGCTTGCGAGCTGGAAATCCACGATTTGCACGACGGTCCGTGTCCAGATGAGTCCTCAGACTTTTGACACTTTTGGCCTCGAAAAAAACCCCCGAAAAACCCCCGAAAACTCCGCCCAAAAAGTGCCCACACGCTGGGCACTTGACACATGTCCCTAATGGTATGTGTGGGAGGAGGCGCAAAAGGTAAATCAAATAAAAAAGTTTTATGTGCTCTGGACTGGGCTTTTGTCCCAAAACAGCGAGACACATTTTTCAATACGGGGGGGCATACGTCATACTTAATAAGTAGGGGAAAAGTAGTTCAGATGGTATTCAGAAGAGCAAGGAATGTGGGATGCTCCAGCGCAGCCCACACAACCGTGGTGACAGTGGTCAGATACGACTCCTGTGGATAACTTTCGCTGAACCAAGGTAATGCTCAATCCGATAGTGAAGTATCCAACATCTAAATAACAAAGTAAAAATGTTGCATATAAAAAAATCTGTCTGATAGAGTTGACAAAGAATATTTGTTGGATTAAGATAATCGTTGTCAGTTAGTCAAAACCCGCGAACCGAATGGAGGTAACCAGTGCCCGCATCAGATGCCAAGAAGACCCAAGCCTTTTTCTTAATTGACCAACTGGTTGCCCGCGCCAATGCGGTTCTCAACCCCGATCGGCAAATAACCGAGCGCAACGTTCGCTATTACATGACTCTCGGATTGATTGGTAAGGGACAGCGAGTGAGTGAACTGCCCGAGTCCTTCACGGCCACTTTGGGTCACAAGGGCAATCAGCGGTTTTTCACCGACGTCGACCGTGATTTGGTCATCACGATCAAAAACGGACTCGCCAACGGTCAAAGTGTTGAGGCACTTGGCGGCAAGCCCTTGACATCAAAATCCATGTTCTTGTCCGAAAGTTTCAGGCCTGCGCCAGCGAGCATGTATCTGAGATCTTTCGAAGTGAATTCAATCATTAGTCCAGACCTGACGCGCCTTCCCGAAATCCAGGACACTTGGACATTGCATTTACGCAACGATTTGACACTGACAGGCAGTGGCACTCCCCCAACAATCGAAGCGATACGTGCTCTGAAGTCGTTCACCGAAGAGAATTTCCCACCAACTCGATCCCATGACTACTTATTGAGTGAAGAGTCCTACGACTTTGAGGACGATGAGTACCAAACAGGTTCTTTGAAAATTGAGATTGAATATGCCGATATCGCTTCTCCGTTTGAAGGCCTGTTGATCAACGCCTCAAATGCCGAAGCCACTCCTGGTGGTGGGGCTTCGGGTCGCATTTGGGAAGTGTGCGGCGCCGACATCCTGATGCAGCAACGTCCGACGGACCTCCTGCCAATGAAACCAGGGCAAGCTGTTTTCACGGGTGCCGGCCGTGGAGAAGATCTTGGTTTTTCTGGAGTTATTCATGCTTTCGGGCCACGCTGGACCAGTCCAGTCAACAAGGATGCAATGAATAGCGGTGTGAAGCAGCATTCGTTACATGGCGAAGAAGACACGCTGATTCGAACCTGGCAAACGATCCTGGCGATGGCCGATGAGCGGAGTGAAAATCGTTTGGTCGCACCACTGATCTCGAGTGGATTATTCGGTTTTCCATTCCAAGATTGCGCAGAAATTACGTTTCAAACACTTTTGCAGACACCAACTCGGGTCCGCCATGTCCAGATTCGAACCGTGAGTAGACGACTATTTGAGCAACTTGTCGAAACGCGATATCGCGTCATGCGCAAGTTGAACATCATCTAAGCCTTGTTTTGGGGATCTATCTCACAGCCCCCTGACATGATTAAGACCCCCAGCAAACCCACGAGGTTTGCCCAACCCACAGTGAAAGTAGAGCCACCACCCTGAAAGACCAACAGCGACCCATGCGGAACAAATCGACACCCAACCAAAAGCACAAGGAGACACGAGAGATGAGTAGATACAAGATGAACACGCCAATGGAAAATCCAGTGAACCCGGAGGACTACTTCCGAGAGTTTCTTCTGGAGTTGGACCGAAAAATCACCCGCATGTCAAGTTTCCGCATTCAAGAAGCGGATGACTTCAAAAGCTACTGTTGCCTCTTTTTGATGGAGCGCACTCACTTGATGTCCAAATACGCCCCGCGTGCACTGGTATCCGCGTGCGTGTCTCAGCGAGCGGTGGACTTCTATCGAGCAATGCATCGCCAAATGCCACAACGCAAGTTTCGCAGCGGTGAAGAGGCCAGTGACCACGGGATCATCTTCATCGACCAGCCCATTGATCGCTCAGAAGATTCAGCCAGTTACAGCGACCGCATCGAATCGACTGATCATGTTGAAGATCAAGTCATCAACAATGTCATGTTGGGTTCCATGTTGCAGAGTCTCAGCAAGCGCCAACGACAGATATTCCTCGTCGTAGATATTGAGGGAGACACTGTCGTCAAGGCAGCCAACGATATGGGAATACGTCGAGATGTCGCTCAGCGCGAGTTAGGCAAGGCCCGCAAAATCGTTGCGGAACTTCGCGAGGGGTTTGCTGACTAATCGCTCAGTACAGACCGACGTGAAACGTCACGTTGTGCCTCCAGCCCCTTGTTCATCCGAAACCCACTAATCACTAAGGAGTGATCTTTTTATGGACCGCAAAAACCCCATTAACTCGTACATCATTGAATTTGAAACAGCCGTTCAACGTAAGTTGATGCGCCTGAACATCGTCGCCCTACAAGACCAGATGGACGCCGTCATGTATTGCACACAGTGGCTCCTCAACCACCTGGACAAAATGGATGCTTACTCCCCGGTGCAACTAGCAAGTGCCACGACGAAGCACAGAGTCATTGAGTTCATCCGCCAACAGAAACAACAAGCGGCCGAACGCGCCCGCGGCACCGACGGCGAATATGTCTCCAACGCCCGACTTGAGAACCTCTCACGAGCTGACCAACAAGGTGTCGATGAGGCAACCTTTGTACCGAGCGCTGAGGATCAGTACTTCAGCAATCCCGACCCAGAGACCCTAGAAGCAATCGCCAACGCCCTCACCCCAAAACAGAATGAGGTATTCCTGGGTCGTGTTTTCTCAGGGAAAACCGTCACTGAAGTAGCCCATGATCTCAAGGCAAAGCCCAACCAGATCACCAAATGCTATAAAAGTGCTCAACAACGCCTGCAACTGGCTGTGATCAATAACCCTGAGGGCTTTGGCATCGAGGCTTGGCAAATTGACAAGCACATCAGGGCGATGTGACCGATAAAGCTCCGAAATTTGGTATTCAGCGCGGTTGGGGTATATAAGCCGTAGGCTGGTCAACCTTACAGAGCAGGAGAAACGCTCATGGACACAATACCCAGCGTGGACACCGGCTTTGCCGATTTAGGACTACGACCAGAACTACTAAAGGCCCTGGCGGGTCTTGGTTATGAGGAACCGACGCCTATTCAACGCGAGGCCATTCCCCACATGATCAACGGCAAAGACCTTTTAGGTCAAGCCGCAACCGGTACCGGCAAGACGGCAGCATTTGCTCTACCCATTCTGCAGTTACTTGATATGAGCAACGATCGACCATCGCCAGTGGCTTTGGTTCTTGTGCCAACCCGTGAACTTGC